>NZ_JBEXID010000009.1:0-155630 GCF_040608395.1 Streptomyces sp. NPDC005181 | reverse complement strand
GCCCACCCGTCGCCCGCCACCACCCCACCAACGATCAGGCTTCGCCCGACAGCCCACCCGTCGCCCGCCACCACCCCACCAACGATCAGGCTTCGCCCGACAGCCCACCCGTCGCCCGCCACCACCCCACCAACGATCAGGCTTCGCCTGACAGACTGTTCTGTATGCGCATTGTGGTTCTGGCCGGTGGTATCGGTGGTGCTCGTTTTCTGCGTGGCCTCAAGCAGGCCGCGCCCGACGCGGACATCACGGTGATCGGCAATACCGGTGACGACATCCATCTGTTCGGGCTGAAGGTCTGCCCCGACCTCGACACCGTGATGTACACCCTCGGCGGTGGCATCAACGAGGAGCAGGGTTGGGGGCGTACCGACGAGAGCTTCCAGGTCAAGGAGGAACTCGCGGCATACGGCGTGGGACCCGAGTGGTTCGGGCTCGGCGACCGTGACTTCGCGACGCACATCGTCCGTACCCAGATGCTGGGCGCGGGCTATCCGCTCAGCGCCGTCACCGAGGCACTCTGCGCGCGCTGGAAGCCGGGGGTCCGGCTGCTGCCGATGTCCGACGACCGGGTCGAGACGCATGTCGCGGTCGATGTGGACGGCGAGAGCCGGGCGATCCACTTCCAGGAGTACTGGGTGAAGCTGCGTGCCTCCGTGGAGGCCCGGGCGATCGTGCCGGTCGGCGCGGAGCAGGCCAAGCCGGCGCCCGGTGTGCTGGAGGCCATCGCCGAGGCCGACGTCATCCTCTTCCCGCCGTCCAATCCGGTCGTGTCGGTGGGGACCATCCTCGCCGTGCCCGGGATCCGGGAGGCCATCGCCGAGGCCGGGGTGCCGGTCGTCGGCCTCTCCCCCATCGTCGGGAACGCGCCGGTGCGAGGCATGGCGGACAAGGTGCTCGCCGCGGTGGGCGTCGAGTCGACGGCCGCGGCTGTCGCCCAGCACTACGGCTCCGGACTGCTCGACGGCTGGCTCGTCGACACGGTGGACGCCGGGGCGGTCGAGGAGGTGCAGGCCGCGGGCATCCGCTGCCGGGCCGTGCCGCTGATGATGACGGATGTGGACATGACCGCCGAGATGGCGCGTCAGGCGCTGGCGCTGGCCGAGGAGGTACGGGCGTGAGCGGCAGCGGGGCCCCGGGTGAGGCGCCCTCGTACCGGGTCTGGGCGCTGCCCGGGATGCCGGAGGTGCGGGCCGGGGACAACCTCGCGAAGCTGATCTCCACCACCGAGCCAGGGCTGGTGGACGGTGACGTCCTCCTCGTCACCTCGAAGATCGTCTCCAAGGCGGAGGGCCGGGTCGTCGAGGCGGCGGACCGGGAGGCGGCCATCGACTCCGAGACGGTACGGGTGGTGGCACGCCGCGGCACGCTGCGGATCGTCGAGAACCGGCAGGGTCTCGTCATGGCCGCTGCCGGGGTCGACGCCTCGAACACCCCCGCCGGAACGGTGCTGCTGCTGCCCGAGGACCCGGACGCGTCGGCCCGGGCGATCCGGGACGGGCTGCGGGACACGCTCGGCGTCGAGGTCGGGGTCGTCGTCACGGACACCTTCGGGCGGCCGTGGCGCAACGGACTGACCGATGTCGCGATCGGGGCCGCCGGGGTGCGGGTGCTGGACGATCTGCGAGGCGGCACGGATGCGTACGGCAACCCGCTGAGCGCAACCGTCGTCGCCACCGCCGATGAGCTGGCCTCGGCCGGTGATCTGGTCAAGGGCAAGGCGGAAGGCCTGCCGGTCGCGGTGGTGCGGGGGCTTTCGCACGTCGTGGCCATGGAGGGCAGGACGGATGTGTCCGAGCGCGGTGCCGGTGCCTGTGCCGCCGACGTCGAGCCGGGGGCTCGGGCGCTGGTGCGGGTCGCGGTCGATGACATGTTCCGGCTCGGAACGTCCGAAGCGGTACGGGAAGCGGTGACCCTGCGGCGTACGGTGCGGGAGTTCACGGACGAGCCGGTGGACCCGGGGGCGGTACGGCGTGCCGTGGCCGCGGCGGTGACGGCTCCGGCGCCGCATCACACGACGCCGTGGCGGTTCGTGCTCCTGGAGTCCCAGGAGTCGCGGACCCGGCTGCTCGACGCGATGCGGGATGCATGGATCGCCGATCTGCGGCGTGACGGCAAGAGCGAGGAGTCCATCGCCAAGCGGGTGCGGCGGGGTGACGTGCTGCGCCGGGCACCGTATCTGGCGGTGCCGTGCATGGTGATGGACGGCTCCCACACGTACGGGGACGCACGGCGGGATGCGGCGGAGCGCGAGATGTTCGTGGTCGCGGCGGGGGCGGGCGTCCAGAACTTCCTGGTGGCGCTGGCCGGTGAGCAGCTCGGGTCGGCGTGGGTCTCGTCGACGATGTTCTGCCGGGATGTGGTGCGTGAGGTGCTGGATCTGCCGGCGGAGTGGGATCCGTTGGGAGCAGTGGCCGTGGGGCGGGCGGCGGGTATGCCGCGGGAGCGGGGGAAGCGGGATGTGGGGGCGTTTGTCGCGGTGCGGTGAGGGGCGGGGTGGGGTTTTCTCCTCTACCCCCGCCCCTTCCCGACACCGGGGGCGGCCCCGGGCCCCGGTGTCGCGGCCTTCGGCCGCGGTCTGCCCTCAATCGCCGGACGGGCTTGATTTTGCCGGCCGTTCTCAGACGCCGGATGTGCTTGAGGCCGGTGGGGCTACAGGCGGGCGATGTCGCCCCTGGTCATGCGGGGGGCCCGGCGGGGTGGGGTGTGGCCCGACAGCAGGATCAGGCGGGTGGCTCGGTGGCGTTGGCCCTCGTAGGGGGCGAGCAGGGTCAGCATTTCCTCGTCGTCGGCGTTCCTGTTGCCTGCCAGTGCGTGGCCGATGATGCCGGGGAGGTGGAGGTCGCCCACCGTGACCGCATCGGGGGCGCCGTTGGCTCGCTGGAGCGTTTCGGCGGAGGTCCACGGGCCGATGCCAGGGATCAGTTCCAGCCGGGCGGTGGCCTCCGGGAGGGGCATCGTGGCCGCTTCCTCCAGGCGTCGGGCCACGCGTACCGCGCGCAGAATGGTGGCGGACCGTTTGGCGTCGACGCCGGCGCGGTGCCATTCCCAGGACGGGATCAGCGACCAGGTGCGTGGGTCCGGCATCACATGCAGGCCGTGCGTGGTGAACAGGGTGGCCGCGGGGCCGGGGGCCGGGGTGCCGTAGGTCCGGACGAGGAGGCGCCAGGCGCGGTAGGCCTCGTCGGTGGTGACCTTCTGTTCCAGGATCGACGGGATCAGCGACTCCAGCACCAGTCCGGTGCGCAACAGCCGCAGGCCGGGGCGGCGATGCTGGGCCGCGGCGACCAGACGGTGGCGGGGGCGGAACGCCTCCGGGTCGTCCGCCGCACCGAGCAGGGTCGGGAGCTGGTCCAGGAGCCATGAGGCCCCGGGTCCCCAGGCCGTCGCCCCGATCCCGCCGCCCCGGTCGGTGACGTGGAGGGTGCCGGGGCCGGCCGGGGTGCGGGTGGCCCGCCAGACCGAGCCGTCCCGGTCGATACGGAACGTGGGGTCGGCGGGGCCGCGGCGCAGCGGGGCCAGGACGAGGCGCAGGTCGAGCGGGCCGGGTGGGGTCCACTCCCGGGTCAGTGCCCCGTGAGCCTGCGGTGCCTCCGGTTCGTGCAATGCCCCGGATGCCTGCGGAGCCCGGTCCGCTGCGGCCTGGCGCGGGACGGACCTGCGCGGGGCGCTGCGGGGGGCGAATCGTCCTGCCACGGGTGAGGTCCTCGGTCGTCGGGGGGGCCTATCGAGCGTACGCGCCGCGGGGGCCCGTCATTCGTCCGACGAGAAACGCACGGACGCGTCGGGCAGAGTCGCCCCGCACCAGATGCGGATGCCGTCGCGCAGTTCGTTGTCGGCACCGACCTGGGCGCCGTCGCCGACGACTGCGCCCACCAGCACCGTACGACTGCCGATCCTGGCACCGGCTCCGACCAGGGAGTCCGTGATCACGGCTCCCGGTTCGACAACCGCGCCGGCCAGCACCGCGGAGCCGTCGATCCGGGCACACGCGCCGATCAGGGCGCCTTCGCCGACGACCGTACCGCCGCTGAGTTTGGCGTCGGCGGCGACGGAGGCCGTCGGCAGGACGAGCCGGTCGCCGCACCGCCCGGGGACGGCCGGGGACGGGGCGCGGCCGAGGACCAGGTCGGCGGAGCCGCGTACGAACGCCTGCGGCGTGCCGAGGTCCAGCCAGTACGTGGAGTCGACCATGCCCTGGAGGTGCGCACCGGAGGCGAGCAGCCCGGGGAAGGTCTCGCGCTCCACGGAGACCGGGCGGTCGGCCGGGATGGTGTCGATGACCGACCGGCGGAAGATGTACGCCCCCGCGTTGATCTGGTCGGTGACAATCTCCTCGGGCGTCTGCGGCTTCTCCAGGAACGCGGTGACCCTGCCGGTGTCGTCCGTCGGTACGAGACCGAAGGCGCGCGGGTCCTCGACCCGGGTGAGGTGGAGCGAGACATCCGCTCCGGAGGTGGCGTGCGAGGTGACCAGCGCCCGGATGTCGAGGCCGGTGAGGATGTCGCCGTTGAAGATGAGGACGGGTTCGTCCGGTCCGGAGACGAGGCGCGACGCCACGTTGCGGATGGCTCCGCCGGTGCCGAGCGGTTCGCGTTCGGTGACGTACTCGATATGGAGGCCGAGTGACGAACCGTCGCCGAAGTGCGGCTCGAAGACCTCTGCCAGGTACGACGTGGCGAGGACGATGTGCTCGACCCCGGCGGCCCTCGCCCGTGCCAGCTGGTGCGTCAGGAACGGGACGCCGGCTGCCGGAACCATGGGCTTCGGAGTGTGCACCGTGAGCGGGCGCAGTCGGGTGCCTTTGCCACCGACCAGGAGAATCGCTTCTTTTGCCTCTGTCACAGCACTGTCTCTGCTTCCTGCTGGGGCCGGGCCTGGTTTCGGCTGGCCAGTCTAAGCAGACCGGTTGGATCTCCCCGGTCAGCGGCCCGGTCAGCAGTCCGGCGTCCCTCGCCGGAGCCCGCACGGGCCGTCAGCGGCCTTGCAGGTGGGCAGAGCTGGTCCGGGCCGTGCCGAGTTTCTTGTAGAGACGGGTTCCCGGGCATTCGGTTGCGAAGCCGTCCCGATGTCCGGAGATGACGTTGAGTTTGACCTTTGTCCCCTTCTTGAACCGGTTTCCGCCGCCCGACACGAGGGTGGTCTTGGAGCGTGGGTTGGCACCGAACAGTCCGAGCTTCCAGGCGGTGAGCTTCGCGATGGCGTTCACCGCGGCGGCGGGCGGGTTGGACGTGGTGAAGGTGCCGAGCACGGCAATGCCCATGCTGTTGGTGTTGAAACCGAGAGTGTGCGCCCCCAGGACCGGCTTGGTCACGCCCCCGGCACGTCCTTCGTAGATGTTTCCGCACTTGTCGACGGCGAAGTTGTAGCCGATGTCGCGCCAGCCACTGCTCTTGACGTGGTAGCGGTAGATACCACGAAGGACCGACGGCGCCTGGGAGCACGTGTAGTTGTTGCCCGTGGCGCTGTGGTGGATGAAAGCGGCCTTGACGGTCTTCGTGTACGCGAAGGCACGCTCGCGGAGCTTCTCGTCGGCCCCCCAGCCCTTGCGGGTGATGATGCTCGGGCGGGGGCCGATGTACGGCTTGGTGCCCGGCGCGACACCGGCCTCGGCTTCGCTCTCCGCCTCGGTCTGCGCCTTGCTCAGCGCGGGTATGACGGAGCCTTGGTCAGATGTCCGGACGGATCCCTGGAGAGATGCCTGGAGGGACGCCTGGAGTGATGTGGCGAGCCGGCTGCCGCTGCCGGACACGAGACCCGCGGACTCGGCGCCTGCGGCTTCGACGCCCGCCGTTCCCATGCTCGCCGCTTCGAAGTCGCCCTCGTCGGTACCGGCCACGGACGACCGCTGCGAGTCCTCGCCGGGGTCGACGAGTTCGAGCCGCAGGCCTGCGGGCAGCGGTACCCGGGCGGTGGCCCGGTCATGGCCGTCGGGCATCTCCGGGATGACCCGGACCTCGACGCCGTCGCAGTCACCGACCCAGAGCGGGGCGGTGGAGCCGCGGACGGTCCCGGAGTCGCGCTCGGCGCTCCCTGGGTCGGCAGCGTGTTCGGCATTGTGGGTCTCCACGTCCTGCCAGTCCGACCAGTGGCCGGATCCGGTGGCGCGGGCGCGGACCTCGACGGCACCGTGGAGTTCGGCGTCGGCGTCGTCCCAGACGACGCCGACCAGCGAGAAGGGGTGGACGTCGCGTCGGGGCAGACCTTGTACGGCATTGGCCTCGGCGGTCCCGCTGGGGGCGCCGGTCGCCCGCGTGGACGCGGTGGACAGTGGCGACAGCGGCAGGGACTGCGTCGACCCGGGCACTTCTGCGGGGTCGGCGGCCTCGGTCGCTGCGGTGGCGGAGGTGTCGGGGGCGGCGCCCGCAGGCACGGCGGTCGGCAGTACGAGGGCCGCCGAACAGGTGACACCAATGGCAGATGCAATGAAGGCGCGCATACGAATGATATTGACCACAATGCGACAACGACGGCTACCGGGGCATCTCAGGACAATTGACGGGCCGTCTGCCGAACCGGTGTACCCGATGCCTGTGGCACACGTCCCCGCCCGGCACCGCCGCGTAGCCTTGCGCGGATGAATGCCAGCGACCGCACCCCTGCCGACCTGCTGCGTTCCGCGCTCGCCGCGGACCCGGCCCGCCCCATGGTCACTTTCTACGACGATGCCACCGGAGAGCGCGTCGAACTGTCGGTGGCCACCTTCGCCAATTGGGTGGCCAAGACCGCCAACCTGCTGCAGGGCGACCTGGCCGCGGAACCCGGCGACCGGCTCGCCCTCCTGCTGCCCGCGCACTGGCAGTCCGCGGTCTGGCTGCTCGCCTGCTCCTCGGTCGGCGTCGTCGCCGATGTGCAGGGCGACCCCGCCGCCGCCGACCTTGTCGTCACCGGTCCGGACACGCTGGACGCCGCGCGCGCCTGCCGCGGCGAGCGGATCGCCCTGGCCCTGCGTCCGCTGGGCGGCCGGTTCCCGCAGCCGCCCGCAGGGTTCGCGGACTATGCCGTGGAGGTGCCGAGCCAGGGCGACCGGTTCGCGCCGTACGCACCGGTGGACCCGGACGCGCCCGCGCTGACCGTCGGCGGGCTCGGGCTGACGGCGGCGCAACTGGTCACGCGCGCCCGCGAGGACGCCGTGGAACTGGGGCTGGCGCCCGGATCTCGGCTGCTGACGGGGCGCACGTACGACAGCTGGGACGGGCTCAGCGCCGGGCTCTTCGCCCCGCTGGCCGCCGGCGGTTCCGTGGTCCTGTGCCGGCATCTGGGACACCTGGACGAGGACGGGCTCGCCAAGCGCGTCGAGAGCGAGCGGGTCACCAACACCGCGGTATGACGGACGCCCTGACGGCCACTCGTCCGGCCCACAGCGGGCCGAGCCCCCGGGCCTGCGTATCAACTCCGGTACATCATCGGCGGGACAGACCACTCAGGCTCAAGGAACTCTCTCGTTTGGATCATGCCGGATCAGGGAGCCGCCCGCCCGCGAAGCGACTGGTGCCCCTGGTGCGTGCAGCTGCAAGGCGGAGGAGGAAGTCGGCGCGGAGCGCGGCGACTGGCGACAACGCCGCAGATGTGCGTGCCGGACCCGTCAGCCCGGCATGATCCACACGAGAGGACCTGAGCACAACCAAGCGTGAGGTTCAGCCGTCTACTCCTGCGACCGGCGGCCCCAGCGCGCCGCCGAACGTGAAGGATGGACGCAGACGTGACCGAAAGCGCCGGCACGCCGGACGACCCCGACCACTCGGCCGCGGACCAGGACGGGAACGACGGCGAGTCGCAGGACAGGGACGAGTCCCAGGGCAAGGACAGGTCCCGGGGCGACGGCAGTTCTCAGGACGGGCCGGAAGGCGAAGGCCGTCCCGACCCACTCGGCCCGGACGACCCCGCCAAGCGGAGGCACCACTGGCTGCGCTGGTCGGCGCTCGCCGCGTCGCTCCTCGTCCTGGTCGCCGCGGGCGGCGGCTGGTGGCTGTACAGGAAGCTCGACGGCAACATCAGGACCGACACGTCCGCGGCCGCCGAACTGCGGACGTACGAAAAGGAACGCCCCGTGTCCGTCGTGCACGACGCGGAGAACATCCTGCTCATCGGCTCCGACAGCCGCACCGGCGACAACCGCAAGTACGGCCGCAGCTACGGCAGCAGCCAGCGCTCCGACACCACGATCCTGCTGCACCTTGCCGCGGACCGGAAGAGCGCCACCGCCATGTCCATCCCGCGCGATCTGATGACGGAAATCCCCAGCTGCCACCAAGCGGACGGAAAGCCCACCAGGAAACAATTCGCCCAATTCAACTGGGCCTTCCAATTCGGCGGCACCGCCTGCACGATCCGCACGGTCGAGCGGATGACGGGCATTCGCATCGACCACCACATGGTCGTCGACTTCAACGGCTTCAAGGACATGGTCGACGCGGTGCACGGCGTCGAGATCTGCCTCAAGGAACCGATCGACGACTCCGCCGCGCATCTGAAGCTTCGCGCGGGACGCCAGAAGCTCGACGGCGAGGAGGCGCTGGGGTACGTACGGGCCCGCAAGTCCATCGGCAACGGCAGCGACACCGACCGCATGGAGCGCCAGCAGCGATTCCTCGGCGCCCTGGTGAACAAGATGCAGAGCAACGGCGTCCTGCTCAACCCGACCCGCCTCTATCCGGTGCTGGACGCGGCCACCAAGTCGCTGACCACGGACCCGGGCCTGGACAGCCTCAAGGACCTGTATGAGCTGGTGCGCGGCATGCGCAACGTATCTACAGAAAAGGTGCAATTCCTGACGGTTCCACGGCAACCGTATGTTGCCGACGCAAACCGGGACGAACTCGTCCAGCCTGAGGCCGACAAGCTCTTCAAGCGGCTGCGCGAGGACGCCCCCGTCGCAGTGGTCCCGGCGGATGAACTGGAACGCAAAAAACGCGGGAATTCGGACAGCTCGGACTCCACGAGCCCGACGCCCACACCCACCTATTCGGGCAGCAATGCGGCCACCGACCTGTGCGAGCAGTAAAGCAATTCCCAAGTAGGCATCGACAATCGGAGCATAATGAGCAGTATGACCGGTTGTAAGGGCCGTGGAATGTGTCACGCTCGTCGCTTGACAGCGAACCGGGCGGATAGTGTGACGCGATCCGGTGCTTCCGACCGTCAGGTCGCGCACTGCTGGAGCGAAAGATCGAGCGCCTCTCGGGGGAAGGCGCCTCGCGTGGCACCGACGGAGGACTCAAACAACCGTGGATGCGCAAAGCCGTGGGCGGGCGGACGAAATCGACCCCGCAGACCAGTGGGTCCTCAACCCGCAGACCGGCGATTACGAATTGCGACTGCCCCAATCCGGAGGGGATTCATATCGCACGCCAAGTGCGCCGAGTCCGCGTGGTTCCGGGCGCAGAGGCACGGCGCGTGAGGACGGCGGCGAGCGCAGAAGCGCGGTTCGTGACGGTGACGGCGAGCGCGGAAGCGGTGTACGGGACGGCGGGGGCCGGGGTCCGGCGCCGCGCCGTGAGGTGCCCGGGCAGCGCAGCCGTCGTTCGGCCAATGCGCGCGGCCAGGAGGCTCCCGAGACCGCGGGCCGGCGCAAGCGGAAGCAGCCGAAGGCCCGCCGCAGGAAGGCGCTCGTCTGGACGGGCGGCGTGATGGCCTTCCTGCTCGTCGGGCTCTCGATCGGCGCCTACACGCTGTACCGGCACTTCAACAGCAACCTGAGCACCGTCGACGTCGGCGACGCCGGCAACAAGGACGTCGCCACCGCCAACGCGCCCATCAACATATTGATCATCGGTACCGACAAGCGGACCGGTAAGGGCAATGAGGGGTACGGCGACAAGGGCAGCACCGGCCACGCCGACACCAACATCCTCTTCCACGTCTCCAAGGACCGCTCCAATGCGACGGCACTGAGCATCCCCCGCGACCTGATCACCGACATCCCGGACTGCGAAACCACGAAGCCGGACGGCACGAAGACGGTCATTCCGGGGACGCAGAACATCCGGTTCAACGTCAGCCTCGGCCAGGAGGGGCGCGACCCGGGCTGCACCATGCGTACGGTCAAGGAGATCACCGGCCTGCAGCCCGACCACTTCATGATGGTCGACTTCAACGCGGTGAAGGAGCTGTCCACGGCGGTCGGCGGCGTCAAGGTCTGCCTGGCCCACCCGGTCAAGGACTCCAAGTCGCACCTCGACCTGCCGGAGGGTGAGAGCACGATCCAGGGCGAGGACGCCCTCGCGTTCGTCCGCACCCGGCACAGTTTCGGCAATCAGAGCGACCTCGACCGGATCAAGGTGCAGCAGCAGTTCATCGGCTCGATGATCCGGCAGATGAAGTCGGACGACACGCTGACCAGCCCGACGAAGCTGTACGCCCTGGCGGACACCGCGACCAAGGCCCTCACGGTCGACTCGGCCATCGGCACGGGGAAGAAGCTGATGTCGCTGGCCAAGGAGCTCAGCAAGGTCGACACCAAGAACATCACCTTCGTGACGGCCCCGGTGATAGACAACCCGGCCGAGAAGGTCCACGCCACGGTGGTGCTCAACACCGCCCAGTCCGATCCGCTGTTCCAGATGATGCGCGAGGACACCTCGCTGACCGAGGTGAAGAAGCAGAAGAAGGCCGCCAAGAGCAAGCAGGACGCACTGCTCAAGGGCGCCAAGGCTGCTGCCGCCGACGTACGCGTCGATGTCCTCAACGGCGGCGACCGGGCGGGCGCCGCCCAGGAGACGGTCACCTGGCTACAGAACGACCAGGGCGTACTCAAGTCGACGAACAAGGCCAACGCCCCGGAGAAGATCTCCAAGACGACGCTCGCGTACGCACCGAACCAGGCCGACCAGGCCCGTGCACTCGCCGCCATGATGGGGCTGCCCGGCTCGGCCCTGAAGAAGGGCACCACGGACGCGGAGGGGCTCCAGGCGATGGTCCTGACCCTGGGAGCGGACTTCAAGGGCGCGGGTGTGCCCATCACCGGACCGGCAAAGGCGCCGGCCGACGTTCCGCTGGCAAACGCCGCCAAGTCAGAGTGCGCCAAGTGACACGGGGTCACTGCGCCATTCCAAGAGTCTGAGCAGCAGGGGGGTCCTGGTGGGACGGAGCAGCACACCCGGGGAGGGAACGCGACCACGCGTCCGGCACGCCGGACAACTCGGCTGGGACGACGGCCTCTACGACGACGGCCCGTCCGCCGGCTCCGACGACGGGCACGACAGCGGACGGGACGGCCGGCGGAACAGCGGCGGCGCCGGGGACCGGGACCGCCCGGGCCACGGCGGGCGCCGCCGCGGGCAGTCGCACCGGCACGGCCGACGCGGGAAGCGCCGCATACTGCGCTGGATCGCCTGGATTCTCGCTGTGGTCATACTCGGCGGCGCCGGCGCCGGATACCTCTACTACCAGCACCTCAACGCGAACCTCAAGAAGGCGGACCTGACGCTCGGCGACAAGAAGATGACCGAGCACAAGGCCAACGCCGCCGGTCAGACCCCGCTGAACATCCTGCTCATCGGCTCGGACGCACGGAACTCCAAAGAGAACCAGAAGCTCGGCGGGGCCAAGGACACCTTCGGGGCGCCGCCCCTCGCCGATGTGCAGATGCTGCTCCATCTCTCCGCCGACCGAAGCAACATGTCGGTGATCAGCATGCCGCGCGACACGCTGCTGAAGATCCCGAACTGCACCGATCCGAAGACGGGGCACACCTACCCGGCCACCACGGGTCTGGCAATGACCAACGAGACGCTCGGCCGCGGCGGCCCCGGGTGCACCGTGGCCGCCTGGTACGAGCTCACCGGCATCACCATCGACCATTTTATGATGATCGACTTTTCCGGTGTGGTCTCGATGGCTGACGCGATCGGCGGCGTCCCGGTCTGCGTCAAGGGCAACGTCTACTCCCACACGAGGGACGGTAAGGGCTCCGGGCTGAAGCTGGAGGAGGGCACCACGAAGGTCAAGGGCAAGCAGGCCCTCCAGTGGCTGCGGACTCGCTACGGCTTCGAGGACGGCACCGACCTCGGCCGTACGCACGCCCAGCACATGTACATGAACTCGATGGTCCGTGAGCTGCGCAAGGGCACCAAGCTCACCGACCCCACCAAGCTGACGGACCTCGCCGAGGCGGCGACCACCGCGCTGACCGTCGACAAGGACATCGACACGGTCAAAAAGCTGTACGACCTCGCGGGCGAGCTCAAGAAGGTCCCCACCAAGCGCATCACGATGACGACGATGCCGAACGTCTACGGAACCGGTGTGAACAGCGGCCGCGTGCTGCCCAAGCCCGTCGACGCCGACCAGCTGTTCCAGATGGTCCGCGACGACATCCCGCTCGATGGCAAGGCGTCCAAGCGCAAGGCTCCGGCCGCCAAGGAGCCCACGGCCCCCGTCGCCGAGATTCCGGTCAGCATCCGCAACGGGACCCGTACCGACACCGAGTACCCGGTCGAGGGCCGCGCCTCGGCGGTCAAGAAGCTGCTGACCGGGAAGGGTTTCACCCAGGCCACGGTCGACGTGCAGAACACCGAAGCGGCGGCGCGGACCGGGGTGCTCTTCCCGAGCGAGGACGCGGAGGGCAACGCCCAGGCCGTCGCCAAGGCGCTCGGCATCCCGCTGACGGCGGTGAAGAAGTCGACCGCCGTCTCGGGCATCACGCTGACCGTGGGGGCCGACTGGCGCGAGAGCGGGCCCTATCCCGCCCCCAGCGCCGAGGAGAAGACTCCGAAGAGCGCACGGGCTCTGAACGGCGACGACGAGACGGCCTGCATGGAAGTCCAGCCGGGCTTCGGCTGGTAGCTCCGAACCGGGCACAACGCACTGTGGGGGCCGTCCGGCACATCGGAGGCCCCCACAGTGTCGACACTTACACGGTGACGGCCGGGCGGCGGCCGGCGATGACTATGCCGTGGAGGTGCCGAGCCGGAGCGACCGGTTCGCGCCGATGGACCCGGACGCGCCCCCGCTGACCGCCGGCGCTTCCGTGGACCTGTGCCGGAATCCGGGACAGCTGGACGAGGACGGGCTCGCCAAGCGCAGCGAGAGTGAGCGGGTCACCAACACCGCAGACTGCCCCCGGGCACGCACGGGATTCCTGCCTGCAGGTCAAGCATGTGTCCCAACTCCTTCCAGACGAAGGTGACTTCATCGACCACCGGGCGTGACTCACTTCACTTGACGCCCAATTGCCTTGATCGATCACCGACGGTAGCTTCAACGAGCCTTATTTGCTGTCTACTTGGAGCTCAACCATGAACCTTGGCAAGAAGGTCGCCTCAACTCTTGGTGCCCTCACCGCGATAGCCGGCCTCTCTCTCGTCAACGCCCCCTCCGCCGCCGCCAGCACTCCCTCCGGCTGCAGCAGCGTGTCCCAGATCGGGAGCACCCGAGTGATTCAGGTCGGCGGAATAGACGCCGCCTCGGTCAAGCAGTACTACGGCTGCGGATACAACTACGCCTACATCTATGTGTGGCAGCAGTTTCGGGACACGCACACGAACTGGGACCTGTACATCCGCATCGTCAATGAGTCCGACTCCGGCAACGACTACGGCGCGGCTCAGCTGGCCAACACGACGCGATCCGAGCTCTGGGGAACCCCCGCCAACACCGCGGCCTACTGTACGCACGCCACGGGTTACCTGAACAGCACCGGCGGATCGACCTCCACGGTCTGCTGAGCGAAACGGCCCGTCGTCCCTCGACTGCTGCACCTGCCGATCACCCACGACTTCAGCCCAGCGCATCCCTGAATGCACGTCAAAACGCCTTTCCGGCAGTTGACATGCACGTGGCATCACTGAAAGGGCCCCCTGACGTCGTGCGCGCAGTCGTACGTCGACGGCGTCACCGGAGAGGCGCGCACGCGCACCGCCTCCTACTGATGCCTGACGCATCCCGCTGAGGCCTGACAAGCACCACAATGGCTTCGGCATCGTGCCGCGGATCGATGATCCTCGTACAGCGCAGGCGACGGTTCCGCGCCCCAACGGTTCGGCCGGACTTGAGTGGAGCCCTGACCAAATGCCTCGGGGCTCCACCCAGTGAACGTGTGCGTCGGCTCAGACCCCGCCGGAGACCTTCACCCGGGGGCGGCGGCCGGCCATGACTTTCTTCGCCAGCGAGCGCGGGCTGGTCAGGAAGCCGTAGCCCCAGGACATGTGCATGGTGGCCAGCGCCACCGGGATCTGTACCCGCGCCTTCAGCGGCAGGCCCTTGCCCGCCGGGAGCGACCCGGCGACTATGGCCGCGGCGTAACCGGCCGGGACGACGAAGGCCCACGGGGTGACGGCCGCGCCGACGACGATGCCCGCCGCTATGGCGCAGAGGGCGATCGGCGGGGCCAGGTAGCGCAGGTTGATCGAGCCGGCGTGGTAGCGGGCGACGACGTGACGCCAGCGGCCGTAATCCTTGTACTGCTTGGCGAGGGCCCTCACCGAGGGGCGCGGCCGGTACTGCACCTTCAGCTCCGGCGAGAACCAGATCAGCCCGCCCGCCTCGCGGATCCGGAAGTTCAGCTCCCAGTCCTGGGCGCGGATGAACTCCACGTTGTAGCCGTCCGCCTTCTCCAGCGCCTCGCGGCGGAAGACACCCAGGTAGACCGTCTCGGCCGGGCCCGCCTGGCCGCCGGTGTGGAAGGCCGCGTTGCCGACGCCGATCCTCGACGTCATGGCCGCGGCGACGGCGTCCTCCCAGGCATTCTCGCCCTCGGCGTGCATGATGCCGCCGACGTTCTGCGCGCCGGTCTCCTCCAGGAGGCGGACGGCGGTCGCGATGTAGTTCGGCGAGAGCATGCCGTGGCCGTCGACCCGCACCACGATGGAGTGCGAGGAGGCCTTTATCGCGGCGTTGAGCGCTGCCGGGGTACGGCCGGTCGGGTTCGGCACCGTGTGCACCCGGGAGTCCTCGCGCACGAGCTCGGCGGCGATCTCGTCCGTTCGGTCCGTGGACGGGCCGAGCGCGATCACGACCTCCATCTCGCCGGCGTAGTCCTGCTCAAGGATGTGCCGGATCGAGTTCCTGAGATGGCGTTCCTCATTGAGCACCGGCATGATCACGGAGACGGCGGGGTACTGCGCGGCAGACATGTGGTCCTCGGGGGGTCCTCGGGGGCGCCGGGGGTTCACACCCCAGGAGGCGGCGTTATTCGGCCGCCACGTTACCGCGAATGGGGGATGCGGGCGCGCCCCACCGGGTCGCTTCCCGGAGTGGTGATCGTATGGACCTACTGTGCGAACGGTCCCCCATGCACCGCGGAGGTCCCCTCGTGCCCACACCGCACCGCTCCCCCCGTCCGCCGCGCCGTCACGCCGCTCCCCCGCAGCCCAGGTCGAGAAAACAGGATGAGCGGCCCCGCTGGGGCATGCGGGTGGCGACCAGTCTGTCCGTGCTGGTCCTCGGGGCAGGCGGGATCGGTCACGCGGTCGTGACCGGCCTGGAGACCGGGATCGACCGGGTCGACCCGTTCAAGGACATGAAGAACCGGCCCCGGGCCGGCACCGGCATGAATCTGCTGCTCGTCGGCACCGACGGCCGCGACAGGATCAGCCGGGAGGAGAAGCAGAAGTACCGGCTGGGCGGTGCGCCCTGCCACTGCACCGACACGATCATGCTGGTGCACCTGTCGGCGGACAGGAAGCGCGCGACCATCGTCTCGCTGCCGCGCGACAGCTACGCCGAGCTCCCCGAGCACCGGGACCTGACCACCGGCGACGAGCACGCAGCCCATCCCGTGAAGCTGAACGCCGCCTATGCGGAGGGCGGGCCGAGTCTGACCGTACGGACGGTCGAGCACATGACCGGCGTCAAGGTCGATCATTACCTGGAGGTCGACTTCACCAGCTTCATGAAGACGGTGGACACCCTCGGCGGGGTGCAGATCTGCACGGCCCGGCCGATGAAGGACTCGTACACCGGTCTTGATCTCGGCGCGGGCACCCATTGGCTCGACGGCGGGCAGGCGCTCCGGTACGTGCGCTCACGCCATATCGACGCGGCCGCCGACCTGGGCCGGATGCAGCGCCAGCAGAAGTTCCTCGCGTCGCTGATCAAGCGGGCGACCAGCAGTGGTGTGCTGATGAACCCGGTGAAGTTCCGGGACGTCGCGTCGACGATGCTCAGTTCGGTCCGGGCGGACCGGGGGTTCGGCACGGACCAGATGCTGGACCTCGGCCAGGCGATGCGCGGATTCACACCGGCGTCGTCCGAGTTCGCCTCCGTACCGATCAGCAATGCCTCCCTCCCGGTCAAGGGCATCGGCTCGACGGTCAAATGGGACCCGTCGAAGTCGAAGAGGCTCTTCGAGGCGCTGCGCGAGGACAAGCCGCTGGCTGCGAGGCGGCCGAACGCGCCAGTGGCGAAGACGGTCGATGTCGCGCCGCGTGGGATCCGGGTCCAGGTCTACAACGGGACCCCGCAGGACGGGCTCGGCAGAAAGGTCGACGACGCGCTGCGCGCCACCGGCTTCGCCACGACACGGGTCCCGCTCAACGCGGATCCACGCCGCCTGAGGCACACGCTGATCGAGTACGACCCGCGGTGGGACCGGTCGGCGAAGTCGCTGGCGGCTGCGCTGCCGGGGGCCGAGCTGCGGGCGGTCACGGGGCAGGGCAGGACGCTGAAGGTGACTGCGGGCGCGGATTTCGGCACGGTGCAGCGGGTGCAGGCCGAGGAGACGCACCGGGGCGAGTTCGACACGGTCACGGGCGACCAGGTGGTCTGCCCGTAGGGCCTGGGGGAACGGCGGCCGCCGGGACAACCGCTCCCTCCGGACCCGGGGCTGCCGTCAGTCGACGTCGATGCCGTCCGCCACGCGCTTCTCGCGCAGTTCCTTGATCGCGCGGCGCCGGGCGAGGCGGTGGGTGCGCCGGATCTGCGCCTCCTGGTAGCGCCGCTTGTCGCGCTCCGTCTCCGGGATCACGGGCGGTACGGGGCGCGGCTTGCCGTCCCCGTCGACCGCCGCGAACACCAGATACGCGCTGCCGACCTGCTGGGCGGGGGTCGATTCGTTCCACCGCTCGGCCATGACCCGGACGCCGACCTCCATCGAGGAGCGGCCGGTCCAGTTCACCTGCGCCCGGACGTGAACAAGGTCACCGACGCGGACCGGCTCCAGGAAGACCATCTCGTCCATCGAGGCCGTCACCGCGGGGCCGCCGGAGTGGCGGCCGGCCACGGCACCCGCCGCGTCGTCGACGAGCTTCATGATCACGCCACCGTGCACGGTGCCCAGCAGATTGGTGTCACTGCCGGTCATGATGTGGCTGAGGGTGGTCCGGGACGCCGCGGTCGGCTTGCCCGGAATATCGCCCTCCGGGCGCGGGGCCTGATCTGTCATGCCGTCCACCTTATTGCGGCGGCCCGGGGCCGCGGACATTGCATCAGCTTGGCAACAGCCCTGGCCCGATATCTCACACCCCCTGTAATACCGACGGGTCCGGCCTGCACACTGGTCCGCATGAGCGACAGGCCCGGTGGATGGACCGACGACAACCGCGACGACCGCTACGGACGGGGCAGTGACAGCGCCCAGCCCGAGAGTGCCCGTGTGATGCGGCATGTCCAGCGGAACCCCGTACCGCCGCAGCAGCGCCCGGCTCCGCCGCGGCAGTATCCGGCGCCGCCGCAGCAGCGCCGCCCGGAGCCGCCGCGGTACGCCGACGGCTACGACGACGGCGCAGGGTACGACAACGGTTACGGCGCCGGTCAGGTCTACGGCGGTGGCAACGGCGGCGGCCGGGGTTACGGCGGGGGTGACGGCGGTTACGTCCAGGGCCGGCCCGCACCGGACTGGCGCCGTCGAATAAAGATAGGCGCCCTGACCCTCGTGGTCGTGGTGCTGGCCGTCTCCATCAGCACGTACTTCTGGGCCGACTCCAAGCTGAAGCGTGAGGTCGACCTCTCCAAGGTGATCGAGCGTCCCGGTGAGGGCGACGGCACCAACTATCTGATCGTCGGTTCCGACAGCCGCGCGGGCATGTCGGCCGAGGAGAAGAAGAAGCTCCACACCGGCTCCGCCGAGGGCAAGCGGACCGACTCGATGATGATCCTGCACGACGGATCGAACGGCCCGACGCTGGTTTCCCTGCCGCGTGACTCGAACGTCGAGATCCCCACCTTCGTCGGCTCGGAATCCGGCAAGACCTTCAAGGGCACGGGCCGCATGGTGAAGCTGAACGCCGCCTACGCGGAGGACGGCCCCGAACTGCTGGTCCGTACCGTCGAGTTCAACACCGGACTGCACATCGACCACTACGTCGAGATCGGCTTCGGCGGCTTCGCCAAGATCGTGGATGCGATCGGCGGGGTGGAGCTCGACATCCCCAAGGCATTCAAGGACAAGAACTCCGGCGCCGACTTCCAGGCCGGCAAGCAGACGCTGAACGGCGAACAGTCGCTCGCCTTCGTGCGGACCCGGTACGCGTTCGCGGGCAGCGACCTGGACCGTACGAAGAACCAGCAGAAGTTCCTTGCGGCGCTGGCGAGCCAGACGGCCACGCCGTCCACGGTCCTCAACCCGTTCAAGCTGTACCCGACGATGGGCGCCGGTCTCGACACCCTCATCGTCGACAAGGACATGTCGCTGTGGGACCTGGGCAACATGTTCTTCGCGATGAAGGGCGTCACGGGCGGTGACGGCAAGTCGATGAACATCCCGATCTCGGGCAGCACCGGCGGGAACCTGGTCTGGGACAAGGCCAAGGTCAAGCAGCTGGTGCAGCAGCTCAACGACGACGAGAAGGTCACCGTCTCCGGCAACTGACGGCAGACAGGAGCAGGGCCCGGACGGTTCGCCGACCGGGCCCTGCCGGGGTGCGCGGGATGTCGTGCTCGGCGTCGAACCCGCCGTCTCCATAGGGAAGTTCCGGCAGCCGGCCGAGCCGGACATCGACTCCGGGTGCGGCGCGCCGGGTCGCCTCGACCATTCCGGGTTCGGCGTCCACGGCCCGTACGACCGCTCCGCGCCCGACAGCCGCCACCGTCACGCCGCCACTGCCGCACCCCGCATCGAGCACCTGCGTCCCGGCCCCGACCCCGGCCGCGTCCAGCAGCGCGGGCACGGGATGAGCGCAGAGCCTGGCGAAGGTGCGCGCGTAGGCCTCGGCGCGGCCGTCCCATATCCGCCGCTCACTCAGATCGAAGGCGGTCCCGCACACCTTCCACGGGCCCCTGCGGTTCGAGCTCGTCCAGATCTTCGTGCAGCGCGTCCAGGATCCGTCCCGTGGGCTCGCCCTGCGGGGACAACTCCGCCAGGCACCAGCCGGGCAGCTGCTCCTCGACCTCGGGCGGAAGATCGCCGTCCGTCGGGCCGGTCAGGCTGCAGAGCAGGCCGAACGCGGTCTCCTTCGCCACCTCGCGGGCTATCTCGCCCAGTTCACCGGGCGTCAGCCCGAGCCGCACCGCCCGCTCGACGGCGCCGCCCGCGAGGCCCTCCTTGCGGTGCACCTCGACCCAGTCGGGCGCCGCCGAGCTCCAGGCGTCGATGTCCTGCCAGATCATGCGCAGGAACCGGTAGCGGGCGAGCTGCGGAATGTTCTCCTCGGCCTCCGAGTCGGCCCAGCCCGGTGCATCGTCGGCCCCGAGTGCGGTGAACAGGCCTGTGAGCGTGTCGATATCGGTCATGGACAGGGAAGTTACGCCATCGCGAGCATCGTCCCCGGAGCGTTCATGAACCCGCTGCGCAGGGGAAACACGGCCGGCCCCCGGCAGGGAGCCGGGGGCCGGTCGATGGTCACCAACCGTTCGCAACGGTCGCCGAGTTGTGGAAACAGGCCGGGTTACGGCAGGTTGCGGGCCATCACTATCCGCTGGACCTGATTCGTGCCTTCATAAATCTGCGTGATCTTGGCGTCGCGCATCATCCGCTCCACCGGGTAGTCCCGCGTGTATCCGTAGCCGCCGAGCAGCTGGACCGCGTCCGTGGTGATCTCCATCGCGACGTCCGAGGCGAAGCACTTGGCCGCGGCGCCGAAGAACGTCAGGTCGCTGTCGAGGCGCTCGGACTTTGCAGCGGCCGAGTAGGTGAGCTGACGGGCCGCCTCCAGCTTCATCGCCATGTCGGCGAGCATGAACTGGACGCCCTGGAAGTCACCGATCGGCTTGCCGAACTGCTTGCGCTCCTGGACATAGCCCTTGGCGTAGTCGAGGGCGCCCTGCGCGATACCGAGGGCCTGCGCCGCGATCGTGATGCGGGTGTGGTCCAGGGTCTTCATCGCCGTGGCGAAGCCGGTGCCCTCCTCGCCGATCATGCGGTCGGCGGGGATCCGGACGTTGTCGAAGTAGACCTCGCGGGTCGGGGAGCCCTTGATGCCGAGCTTCTTCTCCGGGGCGCCGAAGGAGACACCCTCGTCCGACTTCTCGACGACGAACGCCGAGATGCCCTTGGAGCGCTTGGTCGGGTCGGTGACGGCCATCACCGTGTAGTACTCGGAGACGCCCGCGTTGGTGATCCAGCGCTTCACGCCGTTGAGGACCCAGAAGTCGCCGTCGCGGACGGCCTTGGTCTTCATGCCGGCGGCGTCGGAGCCCGCGTCGGGCTCGGAGAGGCAGTACGAGAACATCGCGTCGCCCTTGGCGAGCGGGCCCAGGTACTTCTTCTTGAGCGCCTCGGAGCCGGAGAGGATCACCGGGAGCGAGCCCAGCTTGTTCACGGCCGGGATCAGGGAGGAGGAGGCGCAGACGCGGGCCACCTCCTCGATCACGATCACGGTGGCGAGGGCGTCGGCACCGGCGCCGCCGTACTCCTCGGGGACGTGCACGGCCTGCAGGTCGGAGGCGACCAGGGCGTCCAGCGCCTCCTGCGGGAAACGGGCCTCCTCGTCGACCGCCGCCGCGAACGGGGCGATCTTCGCCTCGGCGAGCGCACGGACCGTCTCGCGGAGCATGTCGTGCTCCTCGGCCGGACGGTACAGGTCGAAATCGGTGGAACCCGCCAAGACTCTCACTCCCCAGGGATGCTAACTACCGTTAAGTAACCCAATTTTAGGCGCCATGCCCCGCAAAGACCTATGCGAGCTGCACGTGAGCTACGCGACAGGGGTCCGCAAGGCCGGTAAAACAGGGCGTCCGGGGGCACGACTATGCTCGTTCACCGCACGTCTGTCCGCATCTCCCAGGAGCACTCCATGGCCCTCAGGATCACTGTGATCGGCACCGGCTACCTCGGCGCCACCCACGCTGCGGCCATGGCGGAGCTCGGCTTCGAAGTGCTCGGGCTCGATGTCGTGCCCGAGAAGATCGAGATGCTGAGCGCCGGCAAGGTCCCGATGTACGAGCCGGGTCTGGAGGAGCTGCTCCGCAAGCACGTCGCGGGCATCGAGGGATCCACCGGCCGGCTGCGGTTCACCACCTCGTGGGAAGAGGTGGGTGCCTTCGGTGATGTGCACTTCGTCTGCGTGAACACTCCGCAGAAGCACGGCGAGTACGCCTGCGACATGTCCTACGTGGACAGCGCCTTCGAGTCGCTGGCGGCGCAGCTGACCCGTCCCGCCCTGGTCATCGGGAAGTCGACCGTGCCGGTGGGCTCCGCGGCCCGGCTCGCGGCGCGGCTGGCCGAGCTGGCGCCGGTGGGTACGGACGCGGAGCTGGCCTGGAACCCGGAGTTCCTGCGCGAGGGCTTCGCCGTGAAGGACACCCTGCACCCCGACCGGATCGTCGTCGGTGTGGAGAGCGAGCGGGCCGAGAAGCTGCTGCGCGAGGTGTACGCGGTACCGGTCGCGGAGGGGTCGCCCTTCGTGGTGACGGACTTCCCGACCGCCGAGCTGGTCAAGACCGCCGCGAATTCGTTCCTGGCGACCAAGATCTCGTTCATCAACGCCATGGCGGAGGTCTGCGAGGCCGCCGACGGCGATGTGAAGAAGCTCGCCGAGGCGATCGGCCACGACGAGCGGATCGGCAACAAGTTCCTGCGGGCCGGTATCGGTTTCGGCGGTGGCTGTCTGCCCAAGGACATCCGTGCGTTCATGGCGCGCGCCGGTGAGCTGGGCGCGGATCAGGCGCTGACGTTCCTCCGTGAGGTCGACTCGATCAATATGCGGCGCCGCGGCCACATGGTGGAGCTCGCCAGGGAGGCCGTGGGCGGCGACTCGTTCCTCGGCAAGCGGGTGGGCGTGCTGGGTGCGACGTTCAAGCCGGACTCGGACGACGTACGCGACTCGCCGGCGCTGAACGTGGCCGGGCAGATCCACCTCCAGGGCGGCCAGGTCACCGTGTACGACCCGAAGGGCATGGACAACGCCCGGCGGCTCTTCCCGACGCTCGGGTACGCGGAGTCGGCGCTGGACGCCGTGCGCGGCGCGGATGTGGTGCTGCACCTGACGGAGTGGCGCGAGTTCCGCGAGCTGGACGCGGTGGAGCTGGGCGAGGCCGCGGCACGCCGGATCATTCTG
Organism: Streptomyces sp. NPDC005181; assembly: GCF_040608395.1. Classification (NCBI taxonomy): domain Bacteria; kingdom Bacillati; phylum Actinomycetota; class Actinomycetes; order Kitasatosporales; family Streptomycetaceae; genus Streptomyces; species Streptomyces sp. NPDC005181. The sequence continues at coordinate 133,257 of NZ_JBEXID010000009.1, read as the reverse complement.
GACGGCCGTAACGCGCTGGACAGTGCGGTGTGGCGCGAGGCGGGCTGGACGTACCGGGCGATGGGCCGGCCCCGGGCCTGAGCCACCGGTTCAGGGGGCGGCCGCCGGTGCCGGAACCGGCCTCAGCCGTTGAGGGCCCGAGCCGCCTCCTGGGAGCGCTCGGGCCGCCTCTCCCGGGCCGTTCTCAGGCCTGGGGAGCGTCGAGCGCGTCGATCGTGGCGTGGGACGGGCCGCGCCGCGTACGCAGGTCACGGGCGACGTCCTCCGCGTCCCGGAGCACCCGTACCGCGTTGCGCCAGGTGAGCTTGGCGAGGTCGGTGGCGGACCAGCCGCGGCCCAGGAGTTCCGCGATCAGGTTCGGGTAGCCCGCGACGTCCTCCAGACCGGTGGGGAGGAACGCGGTGCCGTCGTAGTCGCCGCCGATACCGATGTGGTCGATCCCGGCGACCTCACGCATGTGGTCGAGGTGGTCGGCGATCGTCGCCACGGTGGCCATCGGTCGCGGGTTGGCCGCCTCGAACACGGCGTGGATCTTCATCGCCTGCGGGGTGGTGTCGAGATGGTGCAGGCCGTGGGCGCGCATGTTCTCGTCCGCGGCCCGGGTCCAGGCGACGGCGGCCGGCAGGACGAACTTCGGTACGAAGGTCGCCATGGCGATGCCGCCGTTGGCCGGGAGCTGCGCGAGGACGTCGTCGGGGATGTTGCGCGGGTGGTCGCAGACCGCCCGTGCCGAGGAGTGCGAGAACATCACCGGCGCGGTGGAGGTGGCGAGCGCGTCACGCATCGTCGTGGCCGCCACATGGGAGAGGTCGACGAGCATGCCGGTGCGGTTCATCTCCCGTACGACCTCGTGGCCGAACGGGGAGAGGCCGCCGACGCCCGGTTCGTCGGTCGCCGAGTCCGCCCACGCGATGTTGTCGTTGTGGGTCAGCGTCATGTAGCGGACGCCCAGAGTGTGCAGGGCGCGCAGAGTGCCCAGCGAGTTGTTGATGGAGTGGCCACCCTCGGCGCCCATCAGGGACGCGATACGGCCCTCGGCGCGGGCCGCCTCCATGTCGTCGGCGGTCAGGGCGCGCCGCAGGTCGGCGGGGTGGCGGTCCAGCAGCTCGGCGACCACGTCGATCTGTTCGAGGGTGGCGCTGACGGCGGCGCCGCCAGCCATGTCGGACCGTACGTAGACGGACCAGAACTGGGCGCCGACGCCACCGGCGCGCAGCCGTCGGATGTCGGTGTGGAGGTGGGCGGACTGGTCGGTGGCGATGTCCCGGGCGTCCAGGTCGTAGCCGACCTGTTCGCGCAGTGCCCAGGGCAGGTCGTTGTGGCCGTCGACGACGGGGTACTCGGCGAGGAGTTCCCCGGCCCGGGTGAGCCGCTCCGCGGTGCGGTCGGTCGTGTGGTCCGCGATGTTGTCGGCGCTGTGATCCGCCATGGTCGCCCTCCCCCTCTGCCGTTACTTGCCGAAGCCGAAGGAGTCGCTGCCCTCGACCTTGCTGCGCAGCCGCTTGCCCTTCTCGGTCGCCTGGTCGTTCAGCTCCTGCTGGAACTCCCGCATGCGGGCCAGCAGCTCGCTGTCGTGGGCTGCGAGGATGCGCGCGGCGAGCAGACCCGCGTTGCGCGCACCGCCGACCGACACGGTCGCGACGGGCACACCGGCCGGCATCTGCACGATGGACAGCAGGCTGTCCATGCCGTCCAGGTACTTCAGCGGAACCGGGACGCCGATGACGGGCAGCGGGGTGACCGACGCGAGCATGCCGGGCAGGTGTGCTGCGCCGCCCGCGCCCGCGATGATCGCCTTGAGGCCGCGGTCGGCCGCGTTCTCCCCGTACGCGATCATTTCGCGCGGCATGCGGTGGGCGGAGACGACGTCGACCTCGTAGGGGATCTCGAACTCGTCGAGCGCCTTGGCCGCTGCTTCCATGACGGGCCAGTCGGAGTCCGAGCCCATGACGATGCCGACGAGGGGCGCGGCGGAGGCGGGGGCAGTCATTCGGTGATCGTTCCTCGCAGGTAGTCGGCCGCGTGCCGGGCGCGCTCCCGCACGTCCGCCAGGTCGTCGCCGTAGGTGTTGACGTGTCCGACCTTGCGGCCGGGCTTCACGTCCTTCCCGTACATGTGGATCTTGAGCTGCGGGTCGCGGGCCATGCAGTGCAGATACGCCTGGTACATGTCCGGGTAGTCGCCGCCGAGGACGTTGGACATCACCGTCCAGGTGGCGCGCGGGCGCGGGTCGCCGAGCGGCAGGTCGAGGACGGCCCGGACGTGGTTGGCGAACTGCGAGGTGATCGCGCCGTCCTGGGTCCAGTGCCCGGAGTTGTGCGGGCGCATCGCGAGTTCGTTGACGAGGATGCGGCCGTCGCCGGTCTCGAAGAGTTCGACGGCGAGGTGGCCGACGACGCCGAGCTCGGCGGCGACCCGGAGGGCCAGCTGCTGGGCTTCGCCGGCGAGCTTCTCACTCAGCTCGGGGGCCGGGGCGATGACCGTGTCACAGACCCCGTCGACCTGGATCGACTCGACGACCGGGTAGGCGACGGCCTGGCCGTGCGGCGAGCGGACGATGTTGGCCGCCAGCTCCCGTACGAAGTCGACCTTCTCCTCGGCGAGGACCGGGACACCGGCCCGGAACGGGTCGGCCGCGTCCGCCTCGGAGCGGACCACCCAGACGCCCTTGCCGTCGTAGCCGCCGCGGACCGTCTTCAGGATGACGGGGAAGCCGCCGACCTCGGCCGCGAACGCCGCGGCGTCGGCCGGGTCCGTCACGATGCGGTGGCGGGGACAGGGCACGCCGATCTCCGAGAGCTTGGCGCGCATCACCCCCTTGTCCTGGGCGTGCACCAGCGCGTCGGGTCCGGGGCGCACGGGGATGCCGTCCGCCTCCAGGGCCCGCAGGTGCTCGGTCGGGACGTGCTCGTGATCGAAGGTGATCACGTCACAGCCGCGCGCGAAGGCGCGCAGCGTCTCCAGGTCGCGATAGTCGCCGACGACGACTTCGCTCACCACCTGGGCCGCCGAGTCCTGAGGGGTGTCGCTGAGGAGCTTGAATCTGATGCCGAGGGGGATACCCGCCTCGTGGGTCATACGGGCGAGCTGACCGCCGCCGACCATGCCGACTACCGGGAACGTCACTCCTCCAGGGTATCCGGCGTCCCGGGGACCACCCGACGATGCCCCGGTGGGCGGTCCCGTGACATTCCCCGTCACAGGGTTCCGCGTCATAGGCCGGCCACACCTGGCCCCGCGCTCACAGGCATCCCACAGGGGTGCTGGTTAGCATGACTGGGTTGACCGAATCCACGGACGGGGCTGAGCGATCACCATGAGCGAACGGGGCGCACTGCGAACCCGGCTGGATCGGCTGGCCCGGGAGGTCGCCAAATTCGGCGCCGTCGGCGCGCTGGGTCTGCTGGTCAATATCGCGGTCTTCAATCTGCTGCGGCACACCACGGACCTTCAGGTGGTGCGGGCCAGCCTGCTGGCGACGTTCATCGCCATCCTCTTCAACTACGTGGGCTTCCGCTACTGGACGTACCGGGACCGTGACAAGACCGGCCGGACCCGGGAACTGATGCTGTTCCTGCTGTTCAGCGCGGCGGGAGCGGTGATCGAGAACGGTGTGCTGTACGCGGCGACGTACAGGTTCGAGTGGAACACCCCGGTCCAGAGCAACGTGTTCAAGATCCTCGGGATCGGCATCGCGACGCTGTTCCGGTTCTGGTCCTACCGGAGCTGGGTGTTCAAGGCGCTGCCTGCCAAAGAGGGTGTAGGCGTGGTGGCGCAGGGGCGGACGCCGGTGCCGGCTGAGCCGGTACGGCGGTGAGGCACCGGAGTCGTCCGGTGGCCGCTTCGCCCTCAACCGCCGGGCGGGCTTGATTGCGCCTGCCGTCTCAACAAGCACGGCTCCGAGCCCGCTCGGTTCAGCGCACCGGGCGCTCCGGTTCCTTGCGGGGGATGGGCACGCGGCTCAGGAACAGGGCGAAGACCGCCGGCTGCTGCTGGAGCAGCTCCAGGCGGCCGCCGTCCGCCTCGGCCAGGTCACGGGCCACCGCCAGGCCGATCCCCGTGGAGTTGCGGCCGCTGATCGTCCGCTCGAAGATCCGGGCGCCCAGGTCGGGCGGGACCCCGGGGCCCTCGTCCGTCACCTCGATGACCGCCTGGTTGCCGGTGACCCGGGTGCGCAGCGCCACCGTGCCGCCGCCGTGCATCAGTGAGTTCTCGATCAGCGCGGCCAGCACCTGGGCGACCGCACCCGGGGTGCCGACGGCCCGCAGACCCTGCTTGCCCGAGCGGACGATGGCGCGGCCCTCGCCGCGGTAGGCCGGACGCCACTCCTCGATCTGCTGCTTGACGACCTCGTCGAGGTCGAAGACCACCGCGGAGCCGGTGCGCGGGTCGCGGGCGTTGGTCAGCAGCCGTTCCACCACGTCGGTGAGGCGCTCGACCTGGGTGAGGGCGATGTTCGCCTCTTCCTTCACCGTGTCCGGGTCGTCGGTGACGGAGATCTCCTCGATCCGCATGGAGAGCGCGGTCAGCGGTGTGCGGAGCTGATGGGAGGCGTCGGCGGCGAGCCGGCGTTCCGCGGTCAGCATCCGCGCGATCCGCTCGGCGGAGGAGTCGAGGACGTCGGCGACCCGGTCCAGTTCAGGCACCCCGTACCGCTTGTGACGCGGTCGCGGGTCGCCGGAGCCCAGGCGTTCCGCCGTCTCGGCGAGGTCGGTGAGCGGCGAGGCCAGTTTGTTGGCCTGGCGTACGGCGAGGAGCACCGCGGAGACGATCGCGAGGAGCGCCACCGCGCCGATGATCATCAGAGTGCGGCCGACCTCGCGGGTGACGGCCGAGCTGGACTCCTCGACGGTGACCTTCTCGCCCTGCTCCCCCGACGCCGTACTGCTGATCACTCTGCCGGTGGGACGCGTGCCCACCTCGAGGGGGGCGCGGCCGGGGATCCTGACGAGCGCGTACCGGTTGTCGTCGACCTGTTCGGCCAGCACCCGGGGGTTGATCCGCTCGGCCCCGAGCAGCCGGCTCTCGACGACGCTGATCAGTCGCAGCGCCTCGGAATCGACGCTCTCCTGGGCACTGTTGCTGATGGTGCGGGTCTCGACGATGACGAGGGAGACGCCGAAGACGGCGATCACCACGAGCACCACGGCCAGCGTGGAGTTGATCAGTCGGCGTCGCATGACTGTTCCTGTACGTCAGCTCTTCTCGAAGCGGAAGCCGACGCCCCGGACGGTCGCGATGTAGCGCGGGTTCGCGGCGTCGTCGCCGAGCTTCTTGCGGAGCCAGGAGATGTGCATGTCGAGGGTCTTCGTCGACGACCACCAGGTGGTGTCCCAGACCTCGCGCATCAGCTGGTCACGGGTGACGACCCGGCCCGCGTCGCGGACCAGGACCCGCAGCAGGTCGAACTCCTTCGCGGTGAGCTGGAGTTCCTCGTCGCCCATCCAGGCCCGGTGCGACTCGACGTCGATCCGCACGCCGTGTGTGGCGGGCTGCGCGGCGGGCTCCGTGGCGCCGCGCCGGAGCAGCGCCCGGACCCGGGCGAGGAGCTCGGCCAGGCGGAACGGCTTGGTGACGTAGTCGTCGGCTCCGGCGTCCAGCCCGACGACGGTGTCCACCTCGTCGGCGCGGGCGGTGAGCACCAGGATCGGCACGGTGTGGCCGTCGGCGCGGAGCCTTCGGGCTACTTCGAGGCCGTCCATCCCGGGCAGGCCCAGGTCGAGCACGACCAGGTCGATGCCGCCCTGAAGGCCGGCGTCGAGAGCGGTCGGACCGTCTTCGCGGACTTCGACCTCGTAACCCTCCCGACGCAGGGCACGAGCCAGCGGCTCCGAGATGGATGCGTCGTCCTCGGCGAGCAGTACACGGGTCATGGAGTGATGGTAGTCCGCATGAGGCGGCTGCCGTGAGGTGATCGACAAGGCCTGCGGGTTCGCGGCCTGGACCGAGGCACACCTTCGAATATGCGAGTCTAGTTGCATCCGCCCCTGTGATTCATCTCTCAAGTCCTTCCATATCCGTCACTGTCATGCCGTATGGTGACTCAACGCCTGTTGCACTACTCAAGGACCTTTGGGCTGCTTTAAGCGCCAAGGGTCTCTTTTGTATGCGGGCTGGCACTCGCCAGTCCTCGTTTCAGTGAATGACCTGTGGCCGGGCCCGGAGCGCAAGACGTGCGCCGGGCGTGGATCCCGATGCGGTCGGTCCCCCGACTCCGGCATCGACTCCGTACTCCCGTACGGAGTCCGGAGCGAATCCCCTCTCAGGCGTGAGGGGTGGGCGCAGCCACATCGGTGCCGGCCTCCCCCCACCGGGCGCGTCACGCTCATAAGGCGCCGCGTCCCGAGCAAGCAAGGATCGACCATGGCGTCCAGCCTGACGAAGGATTCCGCCAGCACGCCTGGCGCCGAGAAGACCTTCTTCGGCCACCCCCGCGGCCTGGCCACTCTCTTCCTGACCGAGATGTGGGAGCGCTTCAGCTACTACGGCATGAGGGCCCTGCTCCCCCTCTACTTGATCGCCCCCAACGGGCTTCACATGAACCCGGCCACGGCCACGGCGATCTACTCGGTCTATGTGTCGCTGGTGTACCTGCTCGCCCTGCCCGGTGGCTGGTTCGGCGACCGCGTCTGGGGCCCCCGTAAGACCGTCGCCGTCGCCGGTGTGGTCATCATGATCGGCCACCTGGCGCTGGCGCTGCCCTCGCAGGGCACGTTCTTCGCGGGTCTCGGCCTGGTGGCCATCGGCTCCGGTCTGCTGAAGTCCAACATCTCGACGATGGTCGGCCACCTCTACGACGGCCCGGACGACCCGCGCCGCGACGGTGGCTTCACGATCTTCTACATGGGCATCAACGCAGGTGCCTTCGCCGCGCCGCTGGTCATCGGCACCGTCGGTGAGAACGTGAACTGGCACCTGGGCTTCGCGCTCGCCGCGGCCGGTATGGCGCTGGGTCTCGTCCAGTTCCTGCTGGGCACTCGCCACCTGAACGAGCGCAGCCTCGTCGTCCCGAAGCCGCTGTCCGCCGCCGAGCGCGCGAGCACGCTGCGCAAGGGCATGATCTGGATGGCCATCGCCGCGGTCTTCTACATCGTCACGGTCGTCACCGGCGTCTACACACTCAACTGGATCCTCGTCCCGATCACCGTCGCGGGCCTGGTCATTCCGGTGCTGGTCCTGACGCGCATCAAGCGCGACAAGGAGCTCAGCGCCGCCGAACAGTCGAAGATGTCCGGCTACATCTGGTTCTTCGTCGCCGCCGCCATCTTCTGGATGATCTACGACCAGGGCGGTTCGACCCTGGCGATCTTCGCCGACTCCTCGGCCGACAACAGCGTCCTCGGGTGGGACTTCCCGGTCTCCTGGTACCAGTCGGTCAACCCGGTCCTGATCATGGCGCTGGCCCCGGTCTTCGCCGCCTTCTGGCTGGCGCTGAACCGGCGAGGCAAGGAGCCGAGCACGATTGTGAAGTTCAGCTCCGGCCTGGTGCTGATCGGTGCGTCGTTCTTCCTCTTCCTGATGCCGCTGACGATCGCCGCCGACGGCCACAAGGCCGCCGCCATGTGGCTGGTCGCGATCTACTTCGTCCAGACGGTCGCCGAGCTGACGCTGTCCCCTGTGGGTCTCTCCGTCACCACGAAGATGGCTCCGGCCAAGTACGCCAGCCAGATGATGGGTGTCTGGTTCCTCGCCGTCACCGCCGGTGACTGCACGACGGGTCTGCTCTCCATCGCGGGTGTCGACCTCAACGGCACCGGTGTGGTCGCTCTGCAGGCCGCCCTCGCGGTGGCCGCGGGTGTGGCGATCTTCATGTACCGCAACAAGGTCAAGCAGCTCATGGGCGATGTGCACTGATGCGCTGACGCGCTGACGCACCGATCGCTCGTACGAAGGGCCGTCGCACCGGTTGACCGGTGCGACGGCCCTTCGCGTTGTCCCGGTACGGAGCTCAGCTCACCGGGTGCCGCGCAGCCTGCGCCACGGGGTGAACGTGAACACGGCGCCGCCCAGCAGGATCGCCGTACCGGCCACCAGGCCGAGTGCGCGCAGGGTGCCGTTGTCCTCGGCGCCGGTGGCGGCCAGTCCGCCGCCCGAGTCCGTACCGCCACCGCTCGTGGCGCCTCCTGTGTCCGAGCCGCCGACGGCCCCGCCGGGCTGGGACGACGTGTCCAGCTCCAGGGAGACCGCGACATCGGCGGGCGGGGTGCAGGTCGTCGTCGTGCCGAGCGCCATCACGGTCAGTACGCCCGGGCTGAGGGTGGACTTGCCGCTTGCGCCCGGCTTGTACGTACCCGTGAGATCGGGAATCTCGATCGGATCACCGGACTTGATGGGCTCCTTGTTGGTCGGGCCCTCGACATGGACCGTGCCCTTGTCGGCTCCGCCGAGCTTGATCTCCATCGAGGGCTTCACCGAATCGGCCGGGATGTCCGCGGGGCTGTCCATGACCGACTTGCTGAACTTCACCGTGAGGTCGAAGCTGCCGCCGTTCTTCTTCGCGTTGATCTTCACCGGAGAGGTGGCGTTCTTGTCACCGATCGGCGTCTTGCAGGCGTACGCGACGGACACCTCCTTGCCCTCGAAATCGGTCTGACCGCCGCCGCCACCGCTCGACCCGGTGGTGGTGCCGCCGGAGTCCGTGCCTCCGGTGTCCGTACCACCGGCCGTCGTGCCCGCCGTGGTCCCGCCGTCGGTCGTCGTGCCGCCCGCGGTGGTGGTGCCGGTGGTGGTGGTGCCGGTGGTCGTGCCACCCGCTGTCGTGCCGGTCGTCGTGCCCCCCGCTGTCGTACCGCCGCCACCGTCCGTGACCTTGATCGTCGCGCCCGGCTGCACGGCCTCCTTCGGGGAGCACTTGGTGTCGGTGGAGATCGGCTTGGAGACGTTGATGTTGTACGCGTCCGGCGTCAGCGTGATGTCACCGGCCTTCTCCAGCTTCAGCGTGCCCTTCATGTCGGGCAGCACCATGGGGCTGTTCTTGGGGATCGGCGGGTTCTGCCGGGGCCCTTCCATCGACAGGTCGCCACTGGCCGCGCCGCCCACCTTGATCGTGCCGGTCGGCTTGACCGTGTCCTTCTCCAGGTCGAGGACGTCGGGGTTGCTGGAGGCGGCCTCGACCGTCTTCCACACCACCTCGACGGTGTCCCCGACCTTCGCCTCGGCGGGCGCGGTCAGCTGCACCTTGGTGGTGCCCTGCACGGGCGGCAGCCCGGAGATGGACGGCGGAATGCACTCCGTCCTGTACGAGACGTCGGCGGCCTGGGCCGGGCTCGCGGCCAGCAGGATCCCCGCGCCGCCGAGCATCAGCGCGACACCGGCCGCGCTCATCCTCCGTTGGGTGCTCACGAATGTCCCTTCGTCATGGGTCTGTTCTCTGACGGTGCGGATTCCGGTGTGAACCACGGCAGCGCGGCCGTGGTGGCCGCGCCCGCAGCGGACGCGGTGCGCCCTGCCCGGTGCTCTGTCGCGGGGTTCACAGGGGTGGTGCCCGGTGCCCGGCGCAGCTTCGGGAGCTTCGCGGTCACGTCGGTGAGCTGCGGGTGGCGGTGGCGTCCGGCCCGGAGCGAGGCGTGCGGGGTGCGGGGCCGGACCTTGTCGACGATCGCCATGCCGATCCGGAACACGGCGGCCGGTACGACGACGCAGAGCAGGATCCAGAAGAGGGTGACGCCCCACGGACGGCCCACCCCCCACGGCTGTTCGGCCAGCACCTTCGTCCCGTACCGCAGGGAGATCTGGTAGTCGCCGTGCGCGCCCGCCGTCAGTTCGACCGGGAGTCTGATCTGTGCCTTGCGGCCGGGCGCGATGGTGCCGCGCCACTGCTGTTCCTCCCACTGCGGGGCGAAGACGCCGTGCGCCGTGCCGACCTGGAAGACCGGGTCCTCGACGGGTGCCGTGCCGAGGTTGCCGACGGTGAGGACGAGCCTCCGTGCGGGCGGTGCGCCGAACCAGGTGAGGATCCCGCTGTCGCCCTCCAGCCGGGTCGTGGCGAGCACGGCGAGCTTCCCGCCGTCGGTCTGCTTCGGCAGCGGGGCGACCGGATGGCCCGCGACGACGAACACGGCGTCGGCGGTGTCCTGTTCCCCGGTGACCGTCGCGACATGCACCACGCACGGGCACGGCTCGGGCGGCTCGGCGACGGGCATCTTCTTGCTGAAAGCGCCCTTGGCATCCGTGGTGACGGCGCGTCCGTCGGCGTTGGAGCAGGAGTTGGTGCCGCCGATGACGCCCCTGCCGGGTGCGGACTGCCCGCAGATCAGCATCATCAGCAAGGTGCCGGGCCGCCAGCCGGTGCCCTTGACGGTGATCTCACCGCCCTTGCCGGCCTGCTGTTTCGAGAGGGTGACCGCGGGCTGACCGTCCGCCGCGCGGGCACCGGGTGCGGGCAGGAGCAGCAGGGCGGGCAACAGGGCGACGAGCAGTGCGGCGGCCCATCGGTGGCTGCCGCGCCGGAGGAATGCCGCTCCGGTCCGTCGCCCCACGTGTCCGGTCTGTCGTTTCACGTGTCCGCTCCCGCCTTCACCAAGTGCCTTTCGTCCGACATGGGTCGAGATACCGGGCCGGCTCCGTCCGGCGGCCGCCGATGTCTGCGCCGTAGCCGGTACGCGTACGCGCCCGCGGCGGCCGCGGCCAGGGCCGGCAGTACGCCGCCGGTGACCGGCGCCCAGGGGACGAGGACCACCGAACCCGTCGCCTCGCTGTGCGCGCCGCCCCCTGCGGTGACCCGCAGCCGGACGGTGACGGAGTCGAGGACGGGGACGTCCCGCCACGGCTCGGAGAGCTTCACCCGCTGTCCGGGCAGGAGCTCCACCGGCAGGGTCCGGGCCTCGCGCCGCAGCAGCGTGCCGAACACCCCGTCCGCGCTGAGGGCGAGGCGCGGGGCGAGGACCGCGTTGCCCCGGTTGACGAGGGTGTAGTGAATGGTCCGGCCGGACACGCTGACGTCCTCGACGGTCAGGGCGGCCAGGCTCGGCCCGCTGACCCTCAGGTGGACGCGTACGCCGACCGAACGGCCGGCGCTCTCGGCGACGATCGCGCCGGGGTGATCGCCCGGTGGCACACTCGTCGGCACGGTGACGGAGATCGGCACTTCGGCACGCGTACGGGCGGGCACGGTCACCCGGTCCGCCGCGAGCCGCAGCCAGGCGCCGGTCCCGGTGGAGCCCTTCGATCCGCGTACGGCGAAGTCACCGTCCCCGGTGTTGTACGCGTCGGCCCCGCGCAGCCGCACCGTGACCGGGGTGGGGCCCGGGTTGGTGACGGCGAGCCGGTCCTGCAGGACGGTGCCGGGCACGCCCTCCAGGTAGAAGTACGGTCTGCCGCCGTCGTCGCCGGCCCGGGTCCCGGCGCCGCTCGCGGCGGGCCGAGCCGTCCAGTCCGTGGCATGGTCCGCCCGGTCTGCGGCCGCCGCCGGGGTCATGACGAAGGCGCACATCAGGACGGCGAGGAAGGCTCGGGTGACGGGACCGGTCAACGGCGGCATGGGCGGGGCTCCCTGGTGCGTACAGAGCTGGTGCGTACCGAGCCGGCGCGTACGTACGGTGCGCCGAGGGGGCTGTGGCGGTGGTGGCCATGGGGTGTGGCGGTGGCGCGGCGAGCTCAGCCCGTGGCCCGCTGCCCTCGCCGGGTCAGCCACAGCACTCCGGCGGCACCGGTCAGCAGCACCGTGCCGCCGAGCGTCCCGAGCACCGTCGCGGAGTCGAGCGGACCGGTCTTCGGCAGCTGACCGCCCTCGTCCGACGTGTTCTGCACGCCGCCCGCCGCCGTCACATCGAGCTCCAGCGACGGCTTGGGGCTGTTGCCCGGGGTGCAGGTCGTGGTCGTGCCGAGAGCCTTGATGGTGAGCACCCCCGGGGTGAAGGTGACCTTGCCGCTCTTCTTCGGGGTGTACGTACCCGTCAAGTCACTGATCTTGATGGGGGTATTGGCCGGGACCGCCGCGGCGTTCGCCGGTCCGGAGACCTGCACCTGGCCCGATTCGGCGCCGCCCAGCCGGATCACCGCGCTGGGCTTCATGGCGCCCTTGCCCAGTTCGACGGGGCTGGACGAGACGCCCTTCTGGAAGGACATCGTGAGCGTGTAACCGTTGCCGCTCTTGACGCCCTTGATGTCGATGGGCGATACGGCGCTCTTGTCCCCGATCGGGGTCTTGCACTGATAGTCGACGTCCACGACCGTGGCGTGTGCGGCGGGCGCGGCCAGCAGCACCACCGAGCCGGCCAGCGCGGACGCCAGGGCGAGAGCTGTTCGCTTCGGGTACGACACCTCGAGTTCCCCTCATGCCGGTGGTCGCCGCACGCCGCATCACATCGACGCAAGTTACTGACGACACATCAGATTGGGCGCTCAAGGTACGCCTGAGGCCTTGTGGAGGGAAGACAAAGAGCGCGCCGATCCGGCGCGCTCTTCGGGGATGCAAAGTCAGGGGTACGGAGTCGGGGCGGGCCCGTGACTACGCCGGGGCGGCCAGCTCCGCCCAGACGGTCTTGCCGGGTTCGCCCGGCACCCGCAGAACCCCCCAGTCGAGGCAGAGCCGCTGGACGATGAACATGCCGTGCCCGCCGGGCCGGCCTGCACGGTGCGGGGTGCGGGGTGCGGGCTGTCCCGCACCGCCGTCGAGAACCTCCACCCGCAGCACCTTCGAGGTGCAGCCGATGCGCAGCTCCTCGGGTCCTTCCGCGTGCAGGCAGGCGTTGGTGACCAGCTCGGAGACGACCAGCAGGACATCCTCGGCAGCCGCGCGGCGGTCGGCGCTCGACGCGGGCAGCCAGCCCCAGTCATGGAGCGCCTGGCGGGCGAAATCGCGGGCCGTCGGCACAATGCCGCTGACCTGCCGCAGCGGCAGCGTGCGCCACTGTCGGTCGACCGGCTCGGCGGAGGGTGCGTCGGCGCCGTCGCCCGCGCCCTCCGGCTCGCGGCCGAGATCGCCCGGCTGATGCTGCCGGGTGGTGCTCATCAGCGCTTCACCTCACCGATTCACCATGTCGCCATTGAACAGATACAGATACGGGAACTGCTGCGGGTCCCGGCACAGGTTTCGATACAGGTACCGACCGAATACAGAGTGTGCAGGACGTCCGGGGCTCGCCGGGGAATCTTCTGCCCGGCCGAATCGTGACAACACCCACTTCGTCTACGCGGATCGCGTGACTCGGGCAACACTCGCGGCGCCCGATGCCGTGAACCGCGTCACGATCAGGTGTCCAGGGCCTCTTCCAAGGAGTCGTGGACGGTGAAGACCGCCTCGGCCCCGGTGATCTCGAAGACCCTCGCCACCACCGGCAGCATTCCGGCCAAATGGACCCCTCCTCCGGCCGCCTCCGCCTTGAGGCGGGCACCGAGCAGCACGTTGAGCCCGGTGGAATCACAGAATTCGAGTCGCGAACAGTCGACCACCAGGCGCACCCGTCCTTGCTCGACCGCACTCTCCAAGGGTTCGCGGAGCAGATCGGCGGTGTGGTGGTCCAGCTCACCCACCGGCGTCACGACCTCACTGCGTCCCTCGGTCCGGACCTCGACCTCAAGTCGACCCCGGTTCGCACTGCCGACCGTCTGGCGGTCCATGCCCGTCCCTCTTCACCGTTCGCCATTGCCTGCGTCACCGCACGCGTCACTGACTGTCACTGCACGTGCGGTTGCGTGTGTAGCTGTCGCTGACGTTCATAAAACAGTACGCGTTCCGTACGCCACGCGGTAGCCGAAGACCTCAACAAACCGGGCATTTATCACCAATTGGAAGTTGTAACTCGTCGTCCGAACCGGGTAAGGGTAGGAGGACACCGAAACACGGCCGGCTTTGGAGGCGCCGCTTCACCGCAGGAACACGTATGGGCATCGGCAGCCATATGCCGAGAACGATGGAGGAGACCATGTCACCCCGGCTCGACGAACCGCGTACCCACAGCGCAACGTCAGCATGTCCTCAGGGACTGACCGAATCAGACTCCCCTGCAGCGGTGGCCGTACCCGGCCCGCGCAGCAGCACCCGCAACACCGGTAAGACCAGCAGCACCGGCGACGGTCTCGATGGACTTCCCGAGATCCCGCCGTACTCCGAAGTGGTTCCGCTGGACGCCAGAGCGCTGTCGAAGACGCTCTTCGCGCGGCTCGAATCCCTCGAAGAGGGCACCCATGAGCACGCGTACGTGCGCAACACGCTCGTCGAACTCAACCTGGCTCTGGTCAAGTTCGCCGCCTCCCGGTTCCGCTCCCGCAGCGAACCGATGGAGGACATCATCCAGGTCGGCACGATCGGCCTGATCAAGGCGATCGACCGGTTCGAGCTCAGCAGGGGCGTCGAGTTCCCCACCTTCGCGATGCCGACCGTCATCGGCGAGATCAAGAGGTTCTTCCGCGACACCAGTTGGTCCGTGCGCGTCCCGCGCCGGCTGCAGGAGTTGCGGCTCGACCTGGCCAAGGCAGGCGACGAACTCGCCCAGCAGCTGGACCGGGCGCCCACCGTGGGCGAGCTCGCCGACCGCCTCGGGGTCACCGACGACGAGGTCGTCGAGGGCATGGCCGCGAGCAACGCGTACACCGCGAGCTCGCTCGACGCCAAGCCCATGGAGGACGACACCGAGGGCGCGCTGGCCGACCGGATCGGCTACGAGGACCACGGACTCACCGGCATTGAGTACATCGAGTCCCTGAAGCCGCTGATCGCCGCGCTGCCCGGCCGCGACCGGAAGATCCTCTCGCTCCGCTTCGTCGCCAACATGACGCAGTCGGAGATCGGTGAGGAACTCGGCATCTCCCAGATGCATGTCTCGCGGCTGCTCTCCCGGACGCTGGCCAAGCTCAGGAAGGGCCTGACGCTGGAGGAGTGATTCCCCGGCACGTCCCGCGCCCCCGCGCGACCTCATGCGGAAGGACCTGACCCGGCAACGGGCAGGTCCTTCCGCATGGTTGACGCAGGGTCGGTGCGCCGTTGACGCAATCAGAGCGTGCGTACGCCGCGCTGCCAGACCGCTTGGACCAGCGGGACACCCGGCCGGTAGGCGAGGTGGACATGACTGGGGGCGTCGAGGAGGACCAGGTCTGCGCGGGCGCCGGGGGCGATGCGGCCGATGTCCGTACGGCGCAGGGCCGCGGCGCCGCCCGCGGTGGCGGACCAGAGGGCCTCGTCGGGGGTCATGCCCATGTCGCGTACGGCGAGGGCGATGCAGAACGGCATCGAGGAGGTGAACGACGAGCCCGGGTTGCAGTCCGTGGAGAGCGCGACGGTGGCTCCCGCGTCGAGGATGCGGCGGGCGTCGGGCCAGTCGGCACGGGTGGAGAACTCGGCGCCGGGGAGAAGCGTGGCGACGGTATTGCCCTGGGCGAGGGCGTCGACGTCCGCGTCGGTCAGGTGGGTGCAGTGGTCGGCGGACGCGGCGTCGAGCTCGACGGCGAGCTGGACACCGGGGCCGTAGCTGAGCTGGTTGGCATGGACGCGGGGGTGGAGGCCCCTGGCCATGCCGGCGGTCAGGATCGCGCGGGCCTGGTCGCCGTCGAACGCGCCCTTCTCGCAGAAGACGTCGACCCAACGGGCGTACGGGGCACAGGCGTCGAGCATCGGTCCGGTCACCAGGTCGACGTACCCGGCAGGATCGTCGGCGTAGTCGGGGGACACGACGTGGGCGCCGAGGTAGGTGACCTCGTCGGTGTGGCGGGCGGCGATACGCAGGGCGCGGGCCTCGTCCTCGACGGTGAGCCCGTAGCCGGACTTGGTCTCGAACGTGGTGGTGCCCTGGCGGAGCGCCTCGCCGAGATAGCGGGCGACGTTGGCGGAGAGCTCGTCGTCGGTGGCGGCGCGGGTGGCGGCGACCGTGGTCCTGATGCCGCCCGCGGTGTAGGGGCGGCCGGACATCCGGGCGTTGAACTCCTGGGTGCGGTCGCCCGCGAAGAGGAGATGGGAGTGGGAGTCGACGAACCCCGGGATCACCGCGCGGCCGTTCGCGTCGACGGCGTTGTCAGTGGCCGGTGCTTTGCTTGACTCACCGGTCCAGACGACGCGGTCGCCCTCGATGACGACGGCCGCGTCCAGGATCAGGCCCAGGGGGGAATTGTCACCGAGGGAGGGGTCGTTGGTGACCAGACTGGCGATGTTGGTGATGGCGGTCGTCGTCATCGGGGGGCTGCTCTCCTTGCGAGGGTGCGGCGTCAGCCGTGCAGGGCGGCGATGGCCGAGGCGAGTGCTGCGGGTACGTCTTCGACGCGTGCGTGCTGCCCGTCGCGGACGATGTGCCGCCCTGCTACGACCGTATGGCGTACATCAGCGGCGGAGGCGGCGAATACGGCTGCTTCGGCTGCCAGCCGGGGCGCCGGCCCCGCTGTTCTGACGGAGTCCAGGGCGACGGTGGTGAAGTCGGCGAAGGCGCCCGGTTCGAGGGTGCCCGCGTCGGGACGGCCGAGTGCGGCGTGTCCGTCGGCGGTGGCGGCGCGCAGCAGTGCGGCCACGGTCCAGTGACCGCGGGTTTGGGTGCGCAGCCGCTCGTTGAGCTCCATCGCGCGGGCCTCCTCGAAGAGGTCGATCACGGCGTGGCTGTCGCTGCCCAGGGAGAGCGGCGAGCCCGCGCGCTGAAGGGCTACGGCGGGGCCGATGCCGTCGGCGAGGTCGCGTTCGGTGGTGGGGCACATGCAGGTGCCGGTGGCCGAGGAGCCGAGCAGCGTGATGTCCTCGCCGCTGAGGTGGGTGTTGTGGATGCCGGTGGTGCGCGGGCCGAGGACCCCGTGGTCGGCGAGGAGCCGGGTGGGGGAGCAGCCGTGGGCAGCCTGGCAGGCCTCGTTCTCCGCGACCTGCTCGGAGAGGTGGACATGGAGGGGGGCCTGCCGTCCCTCGGCCCATGCGGCCACGGTGGCGAGCTGCCCGGCGGGCACGGCGCGCACGGAGTGGACGGCCGCACCGATCAGGGCGTGGTCGGTGTCCTTGAGGAGGGAAGCGCGTTCGGCCCAGGCCTCGGCTGTGGTGTCGGAGAACCGCAGCTGGTGCCGGTTGGGCGGCTGGTACTGCCCGGCCCGCTGCCCGAAGCCGGCGGCGAGATAGGCGGTGTCCAGCAGGGTGATCCGGATACCGGCCGCGTCGGCGGCGGCGATCAGGGCCTCGCCCATCGCGTTCGGGTTGTTGTACGGGGCTCCGCCCGGCGCGTGGTGCAGATAGTGGAACTCACCGACGGCCGTGATACCGGCCAGCGCCATCTCGGCGTACACGGCGCGGGCGAGGTCGTAGTACGTCTCGGGGGTGAGCCGGGACGAGACCTGGTACATGAGCTCGCGCCAGGTCCAGAAAGTGCCGGAGCCGACCTGGACGGTGGAGCGCAGGGCGCGGTGGAAGGCGTGCGAGTGGGTGTTGGCGAGACCGGGAAGGGTGAGCCCGCGCAGCACGGTGGCGCCCGGCGGCGGGGCGTCGACGCCGGTGCGCACTCCGGCGATCCGCCCGTCGGCGACGTCCAGGGTGACGCCCGGCTCGACATGGGTGCCGAGCCAGGCGTGGGACAGCCAGAACGTCGCGGTGTCGTGCTTTCCCGCCGGTGTCGTTGTCAGCTGCACGCGAGACCTTCCAGTACATCGGCGAGTGCGATCACACCGGCCGCGCAGTCGTCCTCGGCGGCGTGTTCGGCCGGCGAGTGCGAGATCCCGGTGGGGTTCCGTACGAACAGCATGGCGGTAGGAACCGAAGCGGACAAAATACCCGCATCGTGCCCGGCGCCGGTGCCGAGGACGGGCACAGTGCGGCCCGTGTCCTGGCCGCCCCTGCCCGTCAGGATCTTGCCGAGTTCATCGCGCAGGGCGTGCTGGAACTCCACGACGGGAGTGAAGGACTCCCGTACGACATCGAGATCGATGCCTGCACGCTCGGCGTGTTCCCGGGCGGCGCGCTCGATGCCGGTGACGACGGCGTCGAGGGTCTCCTGGTCGGCGGCGCGCGAGTCGAGCCAGCCGCGGACGAGGGAGGGGATGGCGTTGACCCCGTTCGGCTCCACAGCGATCTTGCCGAAGGTGGCGAGGGCGCCGGTGAGCTGCGCCTCGCGACGGGCAGCCAGCACGGTCTCGGCGTACGTGAGCATCGGGTCGCGCCGGTCCACGAGCCGGGTGGTGCCCGCGTGGTTGGCCTCGCCCCGGAAGTCGAACCGCCAGCGGCCGTGCGGCCAGATGGCGGAGGCGATACCGACCGGGTCGCCGGTGAGGTCGAGGGAGCGCCCCTGTTCGACGTGGAGCTCGACGAACGCACCGATCCGGGCCAGCCGTTCGGGGTCCGGACCGATGGCATCGGGGTCGTAGCCGGCGGCCTCCATGGCCTGCGGCAGTGTGATGCCGTCGCCGTCGCGGAGCTGGTGCGCCTTCTCGACGGTCAACTGTCCGGCGGCGAGCCGGGATCCGACACACGCGAGCCCGAACCGGGCCCCTTCTTCGTCACCGAAATTGGTGATGGCGAACGGCCGGGTGAACTCCGCTCCCCTGCGGCGGAGTTCATCGAGCGCGGCGAAGGAGGAGACCACACCGAGCGGCCCGTCGAAGGCGCCGCCGTCGGGCACGGAGTCGAGGTGCGACCCGGTGACGACGGCGTCGTCACCGAGCGGATCCCCGAGCCAGGCCCACTGGTTCCCGTTCCGGTCCACCTCGTACACGAGCCCACGGGCTTCGGCCTGCGCCCGGAACCAGACACGGCAGTCACCATCGGCAGCGGTCCAGGCGTAGCGGCGGTAGCCGCCGCTCTCGGGGTGCCGCCCCATGGGGGCGAGCTCCTTCCACATGCTCTGGAAGGAGACCTGTCGGCCTTCGTTCCGCGGGGCGGGGGAGGCGTCTCCCCCGCCTCCAGAGCCATGGCGTAGGTCGGGCGCAGGCGCACCCGCGCCCGACAACGAACCCCCCACCGAGCCGACCGCGCCGGGCATCGTCACTGCCCGCCCTCAGTCATCGGCACCCGCACGCCCTTGTCCGCGGCGACGGACTCCGCAATGTCGTAGCCGGCATCGACATGCCGGATGACGCCCATGCCCGGGTCGTTCGTCAGCACCCGGCGGATCTTCTCGCCCGCCAGCTTCGTACCGTCGGCCACGGTCACCTGCCCCGCGTGGATGGAGCGTCCCATCCCGACGCCGCCGCCGTGGTGGATGGAGACCCAGGAGGCGCCGGACGCCACGTTGACCATGGCGTTCAGCAGCGGCCAGTCCGCAATCGCGTCGGACCCGTCGAGCATCGCCTCGGTCTCGCGGTACGGGGACGCCACCGACCCGCAGTCCAGGTGGTCGCGGCCGATCGCGAGCGGTGCGGCCAGCTCACCGCTGGCCACCATGTCGTTGAACCGCTCACCGGCGCGGTCGCGCTCGCCGTAGCCGAGCCAGCAGATCCGGGCGGGCAGCCCCTGGAAGTGGACGCGCTCACCGGCCATCTTGATCCACCGGTGCAGCGACTCGTTCTCAGGGAAGAGTTCGAGCATCGCCTTGTCGGTCTTGTGGATGTCCGACGCCTCGCCGGACAGCGCGGCCCAGCGGAACGGGCCCTTGCCTTCGCAGAACAGCGGCCGGATGTACGCGGGGACGAACCCGGGGAAGTCGAATGCCCGGTCGTAGCCCGCGAGCCGGGCCTCGCCACGGATCGAGTTTCCGTAGTCGAAGACCTCGGCACCGGCGTCCATGAAGCCGACCATCGCCTCGACGTGCTTGGCCATCGCCTCGCGCGCCCGCTGCGTGAAGTCGGCGGGCTTCTCGGCGGCGTACGAGGCCATGTCGTCGAAGTCGACGCCGATCGGGAGGTACGCGAGCGGGTCGTGCGCACTGGTCTGGTCGGTGACGATGTCGATCGGGGCGCCCTCGGCGAGCATCCGGGGCAGCAGCTCCGCCGCGTTGCCGAGCAGCCCGATGGAGAGCGGCTTGCGCGCGTCGCGCGCCTCGACGGCGAGCTGGAGTGCGTGCTCCAGGGAGTCGGCGCGCACATCCAGGTAGCGGTGCTCGATGCGGCGCTCGATGGCCCGCGGGTCGCAGTCGATACAGATCGCGACGCCGTCGTTCATGGTGACCGCGAGCGGCTGGGCGCCGCCCATGCCGCCGAGTCCGGCGGTCAGGGTGATCGTCCCGGCCAGCGTCCCGTTGAACTTCTTCGCGGCGACGGCGGCGAACGTCTCGTACGTGCCCTGCAGGATGCCCTGCGTGCCGATGTAGATCCACGACCCGGCCGTCATCTGGCCGTACATGGTGAGTCCGAGCGCCTCCAGGCGGCGGAACTCCTCCCAGTTCGCCCAGTCGCCGACCAGGTTGGAGTTGGCGATCAGGACGCGCGGCGCCCACTCGTGGGTCTGCATGACGCCGACCGGCCGCCCGGACTGGACGAGCATCGTCTCGTCCTGCTTGAGCGTCTGCAGCGTGCGCACCATCGCGTCGAACGAGCGCCAGTCGCGGGCCGCCTTGCCCGTGCCGCCGTAGACGACGAGCTTGTCGGGGTGCTCGGCGACCTCGGGGTCGAGGTTGTTCTGCAGCATGCGGAGGGCGGCTTCCTGCTGCCATCCCAGGGCGCTCAGTTCCGTACCGCGCGGTGCCCGTACGGGGCGGGGTCCTGACATGGCAATGCCTCCTCGCGTCTGTGATGCTTCTATTCACATCCTGTCGCTCTGAATACTTATAGTCAACAGGCGCGCCCGAAAGAGCTGCCCGAAAGACGGGGAGCGGCACCGAACAGGGACAGAACACGACAGGGGCGACAGCGGGTCCGACCGTTTCCGACCACCTTCCGCATGTACCAATGGAAAATGCCAGAACTCCCACCTGGGGCGAACACGTTGCGTAGCCTCGGGGTCACAGACGCAAGTCCGGTCGGGAGGGAGTCCGCGTGCCCGGAATCGACGAGTGCCTGCTCGAAGTCATGAGGCTGCCCGGTGCCCGCGGCGCCGCGGTGGTCGACTGGACGAGCGGACTCGCCCTAGGCACCATCGGCGACTCACCCAACGGCGATCACGAGGCTACCGCCGCCGAGACGGCCGAGGTGGCGCGCATGGCTGCGGAGCAGCCCGCGTTCGCCCTCTCCGTCCCGGAACCCTCAACAGGCCCGGGAGAGAACGCCGTTACGGGGCCGGGAACGGCGCCACCGGTGGAGGACGTCATCGTCACCACCCCCGCCGGCTACCACATCCTCCGATTCGTCGAGACGGCCTTCGACAGCAGCGTCTTCCTGCATCTGTGGCTCGACCGCTCCGACGGCAACCTGGCGCTCGCCCGGATACGGCTGGGCGAGATGGCGGAGCGGCTGGTCCTGGCATGAGAACCACCACGCCCGGGAGAACACTCCCCGGCAGACTCCCTTCCGAGAGCACCTCACCCGAGAGAACCTCCCCCGTGAGAGCAGCCTCCGCCCTCTCCCCCATGCTCCAGCGCCTCGCCGCCGAGCGTGCCACCGGCGCCCTGATGCGCGATCGCGGCACGCTCTACCTCGCCGACGGCCAGGTCGTGCACGCCGAGAGCCCCGCGACGCCCGGCATCGACATCCTGCTCACCACGAGCGGCACCGTGCATCGCGACGGCTGGTGGGACGCGGTCGCCCAGGCAGGCGCCGGGCAGCGGGTCGGCCGCTACCTCGTGGACAGCGGACGGATACCCGGCGGCGCACTGGAGCTCTGCCACTTAGGGGCGTTGTACGACGCCGCCTTCTTCGCCCTCGCCCCCTCCCGGACCCCGGCCCGGTTCCGTTACGGGGTCTCGCACTGGATCGGTCCCGTGCACCCCGTCCCCGTCGATGCCGTGCAGCGCGAGACGCTCCGGCGCCGGGAGCTGCTGGACCGGATCTGGCCCGACGCGACGACCGACACCGCCCCGCTCGTCCGGGCGGCCCATCCCGTCGACGCCCCCGTCCCGTCGCGCCGACGCCGCGTACTCGACCTGGTGGACGGAGTGCGTACGGCCTCCGACATCGCACAGCACCTGGGCCGCTCGGCGTTCCACATCCTCGTCGACCTGCGGCGGCTCACGGCCGCCGGACTGGTCGAAGCGGTCCGGCAGACGGCGGTCCCGTCCGCCTCCGCGCCCGGCCGGATCACGCTTCCCGAGGTCACGGCCGACCCCGACGTCGCCCTGCTGCGCCGGCTCAGAGACGCATTGGAGGCCCTGTGATACGCGCGCTCAGACAGCGTGCCGGGAGGAGACAACTGATGGTTCCCGAGGCCGAAGTCCAGGACGTCCTGGCCGAACTCCAGCGGCTACGCGCCCGGGTTCCGCTCCTCGCAGGCGCGCTGGCGGCCAGCACCGACGGACTCGTCCTGGCCCAGGACACCCCGGGAGTGGAGGCGGAGGGCGTCGCCGCACTGACCGCGGCCTCGCTCGGCGTCGCGCTCCGGATGGCGGAGGCGACCGGCCGGGGCGGCTTCCGCGAACTGCTCGTACGAGGCGAGAGCGGCTACATCGCCACGTACGCGGCGGGCTCCTCCGCCGTCCTCACGCTCCTGGCCGAGGACCGGATCAACGTCGGCCGGCTCCACCTGGAAGGCCGCCGGGCGAGCACCCGGATCGGCGAACTGGTCGACGCCGCACTGCAACGCACCGCACAGCCCGCGCCCGCGTCGCACGCCCCGCGCCCACGCACCCCGCCCCCCGGCGGCCCCCTCCCGCACCGCACGTAATACCAGTCACATCCGCATCAGGAACGCCAGATAACGGAGCCGGTCACCTCGGCCGGCAAGGAAAGGAAACGAGCACTCATGGCCAACACCGAAGCGTCACTCAAGGAAGCGATGACCTCCATCGAGGGCACCCTCGGTGTCGCACTCGTCGACTACACCAGCGGCATGGCGCTGGGCACCCTCGGCGGCGGCAAGGACTTCAACCTGGACGTCGCGGCCGCGGGCAACACCGATGTCGTACGCGCCAAACTCCGCACCATGGAACACCTCGGCATCAAGGACGAGATCGAGGACATCCTGATCACCCTCGGCGCCCAGTACCACCTGATCCGGCTGCTCAAGGCGCGCGGCACCAACGGTCTCTTCCTCTACCTGGTGCTGGACTCCGCCCGCGCCAACCTGGCGATGGCCCGCCACCAGCTGAAGCGGATCGAGGCCGAACTGGAGGTCTGACCTCCGCAGCACACCCTCAGCGACGCCGCGCCCCACCGGGCGCGGCGTCGCCCGCCACCGGCCCGGTCGTCCGGTACGCCGCGACCTGCTTGCCCGCCGGCCGCCCCTTCTCCACCCAGTCGGTCCGCACCCAGTACAGGACGTCGTCCTTGCGCTCCCGCTGTCCGATCCAAACCGTCTTGAGCCAGAGCCCGGCCCCGGCACCCGCGAGCACCAGCCCACCGGCGCCGGGCAGCAGGAACCCACTGGCGATCCCCTCAGTTCACGGCGTCCGCCATGCAACCCCCGCCCGGCAGGACCCAGCCCATCCCCGGCCCCGGCCCCGCGCTCACTCGGCGAACAGCCCGCGCGCCGCCGCGCGCGCGTCGAACTCCTCCAGCCGCGCCTGTGCGTCGGGCAGGTCGTCGCACATCGCCTCCAGCAGCACCCGCCCCAGCAGCATCGGCGCACACGCGGTGTCGAAGGCGAGCCCGGTGCCGACGGCCCCCGGAATCAGCAGATCGCTGTGTTTGGCAACCGGGGCGAACGCCGAGTCGGCGATCGACACCACGGTCAGCCCCTGTTCCTGGGCGTACGCGAGCGCGTCCACGACCTCCTTCGGGTGGCGCGGCAGCGCGAAGCAGACCAGCGCGCTGGCCCCGGCCCTCCGGGCGGCGTCGATGCGGTCGCGCAGCATGCTGCCGCCCTCGTCGAGTACCCGCACGTCCGGGTGGACCTTGGCGGCGAAGTAGCCGAAGCCACGGGCCTGGGAGGAGGCCGCGCGCAGCCCGAGCACGGGCAGCGGCCGTGATGCGGCGAGCAGCCGGCCCGCCCGCTCGACAGGAGCGGGGTCGGCGAGCAGCTCGGCGAGGTGCTGCAGGTTCTCGATCTCGGCGTGGACGGCCTGCTGGTATTCGTTGTACGTGTCGTCGGCGGCGCCCACCGCTGCCTCACCGGGTCCGGGCGCGACCTCTCGCAGGTGCTTGCGCAGCGCCGGATACCCGTCGAACCCGAGCGCGACGGCGAACCGGGTGACGGACGGCTGGCTGACCCCGGCCAGCTCGGCCAGTTCCACGCTCGACAGGAACGCCACATCGGCAGCCCGCCGGACCATGGAGTGCGCGATGCGCCGCTGGGTGGGCGTGAGCCGGTGCCCCTCGAAGAGCTGCTGCAACCGCGCGGCCGGGCTGCTCCCGCTGCTCATGCTGTCCCCCTTGTACTGGTGAGTCCGGTGTCCGGGCTCGTTCCGGTGAGTCCGGTGTTCCACAGATCCGTGCAGCGGTCGAGCAGCTCCCCGGCCGCCGTCTTCACATCATCGGTGAGCGGCCGGTCCGCGAGGTCCGCGTCGAGCAATGAATCGGCCAGCGAGAAGGCCCGCCCGACCGGCAGATCAGGATCGGGCCGCAGGTCGCGCAGGCGCAATGCCCGTACGGCGGATACGAGTTCGCAGGCGACGACCTGCCGGTAGGCACCGCAGGCGCGCAGTGTCTGACGGGCGGCCAGCGAGGCGAAGCTGGCCTGCTCCTCGACGCCGCGGGAGAGCACCGCGTGCCCGAGCGAGGCGGGCGCGGAGAACGCCCGCAGATCGCCGAGGGCCGCCCCGGCCGCGTACTCCAGGATCATCACGCCCGAGGAAGCGGGCTCGCCGTCCGCGAGGAACGGCCGCAGCCGGGTGAAGGTCGGCTCGTTGAGCGCCGAGAGCCGGGATGTGGAGAGCCGGGCGACCTGGGTGACCGCGAGCCTGAAGTGGTCGAGAGCCAGGGCCAGCTGGGCCATGTAGAAGCCGCCGTGGTGGTAGGCGGCGGGGCTGTCGTTGAGACCGGCGTCCGGGCAGATCAGCGGGTTCTCGGCAGCAGCGTTGATCTCGATGGCGAGAACGCGCTCGAGCGCGTCGGCGGCGTCCTGCGCGGGGCCGTGGATCTGCGGCAGACAGCGGAAGCCGTACGGGTCCTGGATCCGGCCGAGCGGCGGCCCCGGACGGTCGTGGGCGCCGAGCAGCTGCCGCATCCGCGCTGCGACCTGGTACGAGCCGGGGTGCGGACGGGCGGCGTGGACCGGCTCGGCGTACGCCTCGTACGAACCGTCGACCGCGAGCAGCGAGAGTGCGGCAACCGCTTCGGTGGCGGTGACGAGCCGGCGCAGTTCGTCGAGCGCGAGGGCCGCCTGGCCGAGGGTGAGGGCGTTGCTGCTGATCAGGGCGAGGGCGTCGTTGTTGTCGAGCGGCTGGGGCTCAGGGGCGGCGCCGGGCCCCTGCCAGGGGTGCTCCCCGGCGAGCGCGAGGCCGACCTGGGCAAGGGCCGCGATGTCACCGGTACCGACCGAACCGAACTCGTTGACCACCGGATGCGCGCCGGCCTCCAGCGCCTCGCAGAGAGCGACGACGACGGTGGGCCGCAGTCCGGCGCCGCCCGCGAGCAGCTGATTGGCGCGCACGGCGAGCATGGCGCGGACCTCGCGGGCGGGCAGCGGGTCGCCGATGGCCCCGGCGTGGCTGCGCAGCAGGCGCAGCCCGTGACCGGCGGCGGCCTCGGTCGGCACGCCCTCGTTGCGATTGGCGCCGACCCCGGTGGAGCGCCCGTACACCCGCCCGGTCGCGGCGAGCTCGCAGGCGGCTGCCCATGACCGGTCGACGCGCTTCATGGCCTCGACGCCGGGCACGGGCCGGGCGGTGCCACGGGCGATCCGGACGATGTCGGCGACGGGAAGGGTCTGGCCGTCGAGCTCGACGACGGCGACGGCATGGTCCGCGGCCCAGCCACCGAAGGGTGAGGAGTCCATCATGTGGGACGGCATCATGTGCGAACCCTCCTTATTCGGACACCGAGTCTCGCTGCTCGGGCTTCCGTAACCAGTGTTTTACCCCGAAGCATTGACAACCTATTCAGTCAACGAGAACTCTGCATGACTATATGCAGCCGGGGCAAGGGACGATTGATGATCAAATTCGACGCAGTGAACAAGCGCTTCCCGACCGGCACGACAGCGGTTCATGAGCTCAGCCTGACCATGCCGGAGGGCGGTATCACCGTTCTGGTCGGTTCGTCCGGCTGCGGCAAGACCACCACGCTCCGGATGATCAACCGTATGGTCGATCCGAGCTCCGGCACGATCACGCTCGGCGGCCGGAACATCCTCGAAGCGGACGCCGCCGAGCTCCGCCGGGGCATCGGATACGTCATCCAGCAGGCCGGACTCTTTCCGCACCGCACGATCCTCGACAACATCGCCACGGTCCCGCTGCTGCTGGGCCACGGACGCAAGCGCGCCCGGGCCCGTGCGGCCGAGCTGCTGGAGACGGTCGGACTTCCGGCAGACGCCGCCAAGCGGTACCCGCACCAGCTCTCCGGCGGCCAGCAGCAGCGCGTCGGCGTGGCCCGCGCACTCGCTGCCGATCCGCCGGTCCTGCTGATGGACGAGCCGTTCGGCGCGGTCGACCCCGTCGTACGGACCCAGCTCCAGGACGAGCTGCTCCGCCTCCAGCAGGAGCTGAACAAGACCATCGTCTTCGTCACCCATGACATCGACGAGGCGGTACGCCTCGGCGACCGGATCGCCGTCTTCCGCACCGGCGGCCATCTGGTGCAGTGCGCACCGCCCGCCGAACTCCTCGCCCGCCCGGCCGACGACTTCGTCGCCGACTTCCTGGGCGCGAACGCGGCCTGAAGCTGCTCTCGTTGAGCACGCTCGCGGATCTCCCCCGGCAGGCGGCGACGACGGTACGGGCCGACGAACCCGCCCCCGCCGGGCGCGCCGACTGGCAGCTGGTCGTCTCCGCCAAGGGCGAACCCCTCGGCTGGCTCGACCCGGCAGCCACCCCGCCGGGCTCCGCGGGCGACGCCCCGCTCCTCACCGTACGGCCGTTGCGCGACACGGACTCGCTGCTCTCCGCGCTGAACGAGTCGGTCGCCTCTCCGGCCGGCCTGATAGCCCGGGTCGACGACGCGGGCGTACTGACCGGGGTCACCGCGCGCGAGGCCGTCCACGCCCGGGCGGGCGACGCCCACACCGCAGCGATCGCGGCCCCTCGGCCCATGACGGCGCCGGCCGGAAAGGGCAGCGCATGACCATCGACTGGCCGTGGATCTCCGGCCACGCGAGCGACCTCGCCACCCTCACCGTCTCCCACCTCCAGGCCGCCCTGACCGCCGTACTCCTCGGCCTGCTGATCTCGCTCCCGCTGGCCGTCCTTGCCCACCGGGTACGCCCCCTGCGCGGCTTCCTCCTGGGCCTGTCGAACATCCTCTTCACCATCCCGTCCATCGCGGTCTTCGTCCTTCTCCTGCCGGTGTCCGGCCTCACCCGCACCACCACAGTGATCGGCCTGACCGTCTACACACTGGTCGTGCTCCTCCGCAACACCGTCGAGGGCCTGGACTCCGTCCCGGCGCGCACCACGGAAGCCGCCAAAGCGATGGGCACCCGCCCGCTGCGCATCCTGCTCACCGTCGAACTCCCCCTCGCCCTCCCCGTGATCATGGCGGGCGTACGGATCGCCACGGTCATGTCGATCTCGCTGGTCAGCGTGGCCACGTACATCGGCGACGGCGGCCTCGGCCAGCTCTTCACCGACGGGTTCCAGCGCAACTTCCCGACCCCGGTGGTCGTCGGCATCGCCCTGACCCTGCTGCTCGCGCTCGTCGCGGACGCGGCTCTGGTGGCCGTGCAGTACGTGCTCACCCCCTGGAAGCGGAAGCAGAGGGCCTGACCGATGTACGAACTCTTCGCGAACCTCGGCACCTGGCTGACCAGCGCCGAACAGTGGCAGGGCCCGGACGGCATCGCACACCGCCTTGCCGAGCACCTCCAGTACTCGCTCCTCGCCACCTTGATCGCGACGGCGATCGCGCTCCCGATCGGCCTGCTCATCGGCCACACGGGGCGCGGCGCGTTCCTCGCCATCAACCTCTCGTCGTTCGGCCGGGCGCTCCCCACGGTCGGCCTGGTGGTGCTGGTCTTCCTGGCCAGCGGCCTGTCGATGACCCCGGTGTACGTGGCGCTGGTCGCCCTCGCCGTCCCGTCGATCGTCACCAATACCTACGCCGGGATGACCGCCGTCGACCCGGAGGTGAAGGACGCCGCCCGCGGCCAGGGCATGCGCGGCCACCAGATCCTGTGGCAGGTGGAACTCCCCCTCGCGCTCCCCCTGATCATGACCGGCCTGCGCCTCGCCCTGATCCAGGTCGTCGCCACCGCCACAGTCGCCGCGTACGTCAGCTTCGGCGGCCTCGGCCGGTACGTCTTCGACGGCCTGGCCCAGCGCGACCTCGTCCAGGTCCTGGGCGGCGCGGTCCTGGTGGCGGTCGTGGCCGTCGCCCTCGACCTGGCCCTGTCCGGACTGCAGCGCATCCTCTTCCGCCACCGCACCGTCTGAGGAGACCACCCATGACCCGCCAGCCCCACAGCACCACCCGCCGCTCCCTGCTGGGCGGCCTCCTCGCCGCGGCCGCCGTCCCCGCACTCGCGGCCTGCAGCAGCGGCATCACCTCGCTCGACGGCCAGGGCGGAGGTGACAGCAGCGGCGGCGGCTCCAGCGCCGGCGGCATCACCATCGGCACGGCCAACTTCACCGAGAACCAGGTGCTCGGCTACTTGTACGCCGAAGCCCTGCAGGCCGCCGGCGTGAAGACGAAGGTCCGCGCCAACCTGGGCACCCGCGAGATCCTCATCCCCGCTCTCAAGGGCGGCGACATCGATCTGCTCCCCGAGTACCAGGGCGCCCTCCTGCACTACCTCGACCCGAAGGCGAAGGCCACCGAGGAGGGCGAGATGCAGAACGCCCTGGCCATCGCCCTGCCCAAGGGCCTCCAGATCCTCCCGTACGGCATGGCCGAGGACTCGGACGCCTTCGTGGTCACGCCGGGGACCGCCAGGAAATACGGCCTGTCCTCCCTCGCCGATCTGGCGAAACAGAACGGGAAGCTCATCATCGGGGCGGCCCCCGAGGTGAAGAAGCGGACGGTCGGAGCGGTCGGTCTGAAGGACGTGTACGGAGTCGAGTTCAAGGAGTTCAAGTCGCTGGACTCCTCCGGCCCGCTGGTCAAGGGCGCCCTGAAGAAGGGCGACGTCGACGTCGCCAACCTCTTCACCACCGACACGGACATCACCGCCGAGGGCTGGGTGGTCCTCACCGACCCCAAGAACCTGATTCCCGGCCAGCATGTGGTCCCCCTGATCGCGGACCGCGCGGCGGACTCCACGGTCCGCAAGGCGCTGGCCCGCCTGGGCGCCACGCTCACCACGAAGGACCTCACGGAGCTGAACCGCCTGGTGGACAAGGACAAGAGGGACCCGGAGGACGTGGCGCACGAGTGGGCCGCGGCGCACGGCCTGGCAGAGAAGTAAGGGCAGCGGGCGCTCTCGCAGCGCGGCCGCTCCGCGTACATCGCCGTGATCATGGTCGCGGGCACGGCGGTCGCGCTGCTCGGCAAGGACAGCTTCCTCACCTCGTTCAAGGACTTCCTGCTGTTCCTGCTGACCTTCTTCACCCCGTGGTCGGCGATCAACCTCGTCGACTACTACCTGATATCGCGCGAGCGGTACGACATCCCGGCCCTGTCCGACCCGGGCGGCCGCTACGGCGCCTGGCGCTGGGACGCACTGACCGTGTACGCGGTGGGCATCGTCGCCCAACTCCCTTTCCTGGCGACGAGCTTCTACACCGACCCGCTGGTGGAGCCGCTGGGCGGCGCGGACATCTGCTGGGTGATCGGCCTGCTCGTACCGGCCCTGCTGTACTGGCTGCTCGCCCGCCGCGACACGACACACGTCCCGGCGGCCACGATCACCGCGCCGGACCGGGTCCCGGCTGCCTGAACCCGACCACCAACAGGGGGGTTAGCCCCCGTGTGCCGGGCTCCTTCGCTCCGTAACGTCGGGGCATGGAAGCCCGTGACTCCGAGCTCGAGAAAGAGCTCAATGCCACCCTGCAGGCCCGCAGCGAGCTGGGGCCCGAGTACGAGTCCGCGCTCATCGACTCGTTCCTGGAGAAGGTCGACCGGCGTCTCGACGAAACGCTCGACCGTCGCGTCCGGCGTCATCTCGCCGAGCAGCAGATCGCGGTCACCCGAAGGGCCCGGACGCCCCAGGAGCCGCTGGGGCACTTCGGTGAACGGTTCGGGTTCGGGATCATCTCGCTGATCCTGGCCATCGCGCTGTCCGCGATCGGGGTCGCGAACGCGGGTATCGAGGGGCTCGCCGTCGCCTGGCTGGGAATCGTCGGGGTGAACGCCTTCCAGGCCGCCCGCAGCCGGCCGTTGTTCCGGCACTCCAAGGCGCGTGCAGAGTCCGACTGGGAGGACTGAGCAGACCGCTGTGCACGGGGCCCCGGCGGTGCACCCGCCGGGTGGGCACCACGATCAGTCGGCGCTACGGCATGTCCGCAGGGGCGGGTGAAACCGCGCCGACGCGCGCCCAAGGGGCGCCGGAGGGAGCGGACAGACAGACGCGACGCCGCACTTGGACACGCATGGATATATCGCGGGGACCGCCGCACCCCCGGTTTCCCAGGGGGCGGGACGACGGCGGTCCCCGCGAGGGACGCGAGTCCGGGTCAGGGCCGGCTTGGTCGCGTCCGGGCGACAGTGGAGGTCCGGGAGCCGCTCCGTAGTCCGTGTCGCCGTCTCGGGTGCCGGCGGGTTTCCCTGCCGACACCCACTAATGTGCCGGAGCCTTGTTAAGCCGGTGCTGCGGGTACGTGTCGTGCTCGTACCGTTTTCACGAAGCCCCGATTCCGGCTCTACTGCTTCGGACCGGCGTCCTTCGCCAGGAACGACAGCAGGTCCTGCCGGCTCACGACGCCCTTCGGCTTGCCCTCCACCAGCACGATCGCCGCGTCCGCCGCGTCCGGACCGCTGAGCACCGACATCAGGTCCTCGACCGGTTCGCCCGAGCCGACCTGTGGCAGCGGCGGCGACATGTGCTTCTCCAGCGGGTCGGTGAGCGAGGCGCGCTGCGCGAACAGCGCGTTCAGCAGCTCCCGCTCCACCACCGAACCGATGACCTCTGCCGCCATCACGTCCGGGTGCCCGGCACCCGGCTTCACGATCGGCATCTGCGAGACGCCGTACTCGCGCAGGACGTCGATCGCCTCGCCGACGGTCTCCTCCGGGTGCATGTGGACGAGCGTCGGGATCGGGCCTTCCTTGTGGTCGAGTACGTCCCCGACCCGCGCCGACGGGCCGGTGTCCTCCAGGAAGCCGTAGTCGGCCATCCACTCGTCGTTGAAGATCTTGCTCAGGTAGCCGCGACCGCTGTCCGGCAGGAGCACGACGACCACGTCGTCGGGGCCGAGGCGCTCCGCGACCTCCAGGGCCGCCACGACCGCCATGCCGCAGGAGCCGCCGACGAGCAGGCCCTCCTCCTTGGCGAGCCGGCGGGTCATCTGGAA
The DNA here is from genome assembly GCF_040608395.1 of Streptomyces sp. NPDC005181. Taxonomy (NCBI): domain Bacteria; kingdom Bacillati; phylum Actinomycetota; class Actinomycetes; order Kitasatosporales; family Streptomycetaceae; genus Streptomyces; species Streptomyces sp. NPDC005181. The sequence goes on along the minus strand of NZ_JBEXID010000009.1, from coordinate 101,860 downwards.
GGAATCCTTGTCGGACACCGCGACGATCTCGTCCGTGACCGTGCTGTCGTACGCGCTCGGCCAGAAGTCCTCGCCGACACCCTCGACCAGATACGGGCGTCCGGAGCCGCCGGAGTAGACCGAGCCCTCCGGGTCCGCGCCGACGATCTTGACCGAACCGCCGCTGATCTCCTTGAGATAGCGGCCGGTGCCGGTGATCGTGCCACCCGTGCCCACGCCCGCCACGAAGTGGGTGATCTTCCCGTCCGTCTGCTCCCACAGCTCGGGACCGGTGGTCTCGTAGTGCGAGCGCGGGTTGTTCGGGTTCGAGTACTGGTCGGGCTTCCAGGCGCCCGGCGTCTCCCGGACCAGCCGGTCGGACACGTTGTAGTACGAGTCCGGGTGCTCGGGATCAACGGCCGTCGGGCAGACGACGACCTCGGCGCCGTAGGCGCGCAGCACGTTGATCTTGTCCGTGGACACCTTGTCCGGGCAGACGAAGATGCACTTGTAGCCCTTCTGCTGCGCCACGATCGCGAGTCCGACGCCCGTATTGCCGCTCGTCGGCTCGACAATCGTGCCGCCGGGCTGCAGCGCTCCGCTCTCCTCCGCCGCCTCGATCATGCGCAGGGCGATGCGGTCCTTGACCGAACCGCCCGGGTTGAAGTATTCGACCTTGGCCAGCACCGTCGCCTCGATGCCGGCCGTCACACTGCGCAGCCTCACCAGCGGGGTATTGCCAACAAGACTGATCATCGAATCGTGAAATTGCACCGTGTTACTCCGGGGTCTCCGAGATGGTGCGGCCAGCGTATGCGTACGGGGATGAGATTGGGCGAAGCGATTGGGCGACGGTCATTACGGGGCAGTTAGCTGTAGTACGGCGGTACGGCGACGAGGAGGTGGACCGGACTGTGTCAAGGGCAAGGGTGGCACGGCGGATCGCGGCGGGCGCGGCCTACGGCGGTGGCAGTATCGGACTGCTCGGTGCGGCAGCGGTGGGCGTGGTGCTGGCGGAGGTCCAGCTGGCGAAGCGGCAGGTGGGTGGCGGTGTCGCACCCGTCCCGCCGAGTGCTGACGGGCGGTACGGGGTGGCCTTCACCGGTCCGGCGGAGCCGTTGCTGCTCGGCCTGCTCGGCGACTCCACCGCGGCCGGCCAGGGCGTGCGCAGGGCCGGACAGACCCCCGGGGCGCTGCTCGCCTCGGGGCTCGCGGCGGTCTCCGAGCGTCCGGTGGATCTGCGGAATGTCGCGCAGCCGGGGGCCCGGTCGGATGATCTGGAGCGGCAGGTGTCGGTGCTGCTGGCCGACACGTCCCGTACGCCCGACGTCTGCGTGATCATGATCGGGGCGAACGATGTGACGCACCGGATGCCCGCCACCCACTCGGTGCGGTGCCTGACCACCGCCGTGCGCAGGCTGCGCACGGCGGGCGCGGAGGTGGTCGTCGGCACGTGCCCTGATCTCGGCACGATCGAGCCGGTCTACCAGCCGTTGCGGTGGCTGGCCCGCCGGGCGAGCCGCCAACTGGCCGCGGCCCAGACGATCGGTTCGGTGGAGCAGGGCGGCCGCACGGTGTCGCTGGGCGACCTGCTGGGGCCGGAGTTCGAGGCGAACCCGCGCGAGCTGTTCGGCCCGGACAACTACCATCCGTCGGCCGAGGGGTACGCGACGGCGGCGATGGCGCTGCTGCCGACCCTGTGCGCCGTGCTCGGGCTGTGGCCGGAGTCCGACCGTCTCGACGGCTCGCGCCGCGAGGACATGCTGCCGGTGGCCAAGGCGGCGTCCCAGGCGGCCCGGGAGGCCGGTACGGAGGTCACGGGGGCGCGGGCGCCCTGGGCCCTGCTCAAGCACCGCAGGCGGCGGCGCCTGCCGGCAGCCACGGAGCCGCAGCCGGAGCCGGAGCCCCTTGCGCTGTCCCATCCGCATCCGGACGGCCGGCCGCACCCCGACGGACAGCACCCCGACGTACCGCTGCCGGACGGACAGCACCCCGACGGACACCTGGACGGGGACCGCCGCGCGGGCGGGAAACCTCAGCATCCGCTCGACCCCGTTCACCGGCCCCGTCCATTCGACTGAGCGGTCGCTTAGAAAAGAGGTCCGCATCACATGGCCTGCCGGGTGACCTCAGCGATACGGCCGGGTAACTTCCAAAGCAGTCCTGTCCGTCAGGTCTGCCGGTCAGTCCTGCCGGACAGCCGGCCTTCCAGCCCTCATGGAGCCGCGTGATGCCTGAAGCCGTGATCGTCTCTGCTGCCCGTTCCCCCATCGGCCGGGCCTTCAAGGGTTCGCTGAAGGACCTGCGGGCGGACGACCTGACCGCCACGATCATCCAGACCGCGCTGGCCAAGGTCCCCGAGCTGGACCCGAAGGACATCGACGACCTGATGCTCGGCTGCGGCCTCCCCGGCGGCGAGCAGGGCAACAACCTGGGCCGCATCATCGCCGTACAGATGGGCATGGACCACCTTCCCGGCTGTACGGTCACGCGCTACTGCTCGTCCTCCCTGCAGACGAGCCGCATGGCGCTGCACGCCATCAAGGCCGGCGAGGGCGACGTCTTCATCTCGGCCGGCGTCGAGATGGTGTCGCGCTTCGTGAAGGGCAACTCCGACAGCCTGCCGGACACGCACAACCCGCTCTTCGCCGAGGCCGAGGCCCGCACCGCCGCGCGCGCCGAGGAGACCGGTGCGAGCTGGCACGACCCGCGCGAGGACGGCCTCGTCCCGGACGCGTACATCGCGATGGGACAGACCGCCGAGAACCTGGCCCGGCTCAAGGGCGTCACCCGTCAGGACATGGACGAGTTCGGCGTACGGTCGCAGAACCTCGCCGAGGAAGCCATCAAGAACGGCTTCTGGACGCGCGAGATCACTCCGGTCACGACCCCCGACGGCAGGGTCGTCTCCCAGGACGACGGCCCGCGCGCGGGCGTCACACTGGAGGGCGTGCAGGGCCTGAAGCCGGTCTTCCGCCCCGACGGCCTGGTCACCGCCGCCAACTGCTGCCCGCTCAACGACGGCGCCGCCGCGCTCGTGATCATGTCCGACACGAAGGCGCGCGAGCTGGGTCTGACCCCGCTGGCCCGGATCGTCTCGACCGGTGTCTCCGGCCTTTCCCCCGAGATCATGGGGTACGGACCGGTGGAGGCCAGCAAGCAGGCGCTGAAGCGTGCCGGGCTGACCATCGACGACATCGACCTCGCCGAGATCAACGAGGCGTTCGCCGCCCAGGTGATCCCCTCCTACCGCGACCTCGGCCTGCCGCTGGACAAGGTCAACGTCAACGGTGGCGCGATCGCCGTCGGCCACCCCTTCGGCATGACCGGTGCCCGGATCACCGGCACGCTGATCAACAGCCTGCAGTTCCACGACAAGCAGTTCGGTCTGGAGACCATGTGCGTGGGCGGCGGCCAGGGCATGGCGATGGTCATCGAGCGGCTGAGCTGAGCTGAGCTGAGCTGCGGCGAAGCTGATCCGAGCCGGGTGCTTCCGGAACCGCCGGGCCGGGCTCTCCCGGCGGCTCACCCACCCGCGACATGGCCGGTTCCGAGCCCCGACCGTGACCGAATCTCCCCCAGGATGTGACCTATCTCCTGGGGGAGAGGTGTTTTTGCAGGTCACACCTGCATCAGGGGTAAACAACCATCCCAAAGACCTGTCCAATTCGTGACGTAATGCACTGACACCGGGCACAGGTGCGGTCCAAGCTGATGTAGGAAGTCGAGGGATCAATTGAAACCGGGAGTATGTCAGTGAGCATCATGCCTCTTGCCCTGTTGCTGACCACCGCCGCTGCGACGGCTGTGGGTGCTGCTGCTCTGCACGCTGCACACGGGCTGCGCAAGCAGGTCACGGCGCTGCGCACCGAGCTGGCCGCGGGCCGCGCCCGTACCGCCTCGGTACCGCCGCAGAGCCGTGCCGCGGCTACCCCCGCCGCCGAAATACGCGCTGCTGTGGCCGAAGCACTCGCAGAGGAGCGCGAGCGCGAGCTCGCCGAGGCCCGTGCCTTCTGGGCCTCCCAGGAGGCACGTGACGACGCCGACGCCCCGTCCCTGCTGGGCGGTCTCTCCGGGCTCGGCGAGGATGCGCCGTTCTTCATGCCGCGCCAGGCCGACTTCGCGGGCCTGGAGGCCATGGACCTCGACGCCACCGAGGCGCTCGAAGAGCTGACGGAACTGGCCGAGCTGGCGGAGCTAACCGAGCTGCCCGAGACGGCGGAGTTCGCCGAGGACTCCCCCGAGCTGGCCGCTGCCCGTCGCCGCCACCCCTCGCACCCCGATTTCGTGCCGGTGCAGACCCCGGTCGTCACCGACCACGAGCGCACCGTGCGCCGGCTGGAGGAGCTCGCCGACAGCCGTACCGAGCTCGCCGATGTCCGCCCCGGCCCGCTCGGCACGCTCGATGTCTATGTCTTCGCCGACGGCACCACGCTCTGTATGACCCCCGGCCACCGCGAGACGGCCGAGCAGCTCGGCCGAGCGCTGCTGGCCGGCGAGCACCCGGTGCTGCTGGGCGGCTCCGGTGTCTCCGGCGCGTACGCGCTGACCTTCTCCTGCGGCAGGGAGAACGTCTACATTCTCGCCGACCGCGTCATCGCCTCGTTCTGACCCACCGGGAGAACGCCCGGAACCCCGTGGAACCCTCCGGGCAGCCCGGGTTTTCCCGCAGCGGCTCTCGCCGGCCGGTGCCCGAAGGCCGCTAAGCGAATGCCCGAGCGGTCGCTTCCTCGACGAATCGCACGGCCTCATCCAGCTCCACGGACGGGGCCGTTTCCAGTGCTACCGCCAGATCCCGCCCCGCGACCGCGAGTTGGTCGCCGATTGCGAACATCCCGACGTCCGGCACGATGCGCGGCTCGCGGTCCGGTGCCTCCAGGCGCTGGGCCCGTACGGCCAATTCCCTGGCCGTGGCCAGCCCTTCGGCAGCGGCTCCGCGCTGCAGCCTGCTCTGCGGAGCGGAACGCAGCCGGTCGGCAAATCGGTCCACGGCGGTGATCAGCGGGGTCGTATCGAGCACTCCGTGACCCTACGCGCCGGTCCGGGATGGTTGCCAACGGGCCAACGCTCAGGCACGGTGTCGGAAAGGACCAGCAACGCGCAATGCGTCGGAGGCGCCGATGAACCATGTCTTCTCCGAAGAGACCCATCGCAATCTGCTCTCCCGAATCCCCCGCTGCACCGGTCGTGAAGTCTCCGACTGGCTCCGCACCGTCGACGAAGGCCCCGCCCTCCGGTTCGACGAGAAGGTCAGCTGGCTGCGGAGCGAACACGATCTCGCCTACGGGCACGCAAAGGCACTCATCCACGAGTACGACCTGAGGCGGGCGGCGCGGAAGCTGCTCTAGGCGTACGAGACCCGGACAAGCGGAACGGCCCGCAGGCGGTGTGCCTGCGGGCCGTTCCGTCGTGCGGGGCTGTGCGGTCAGTCGTCGCCGCTGAGGATGGAGAACAGACGCAGCATCTCCAGGTAGATCCACACCAGGGTCATGGTGAGACCGAAGGCCGCCAGCCAGGACTCCTCGCGCGGCGCGCCGTACGCGATGCCGTCCTCGACCTGCTTGAAGTCCAGGGCCAGGAAGCACGCACCGAGGATGATCCCGATGACGCCGAAGAGGATGCCGAGACCGCCGCTGCGGAAGCCCAGACCGTCGCCCCCGCCGAAGACGGCGAACAGCAGGTTGACCACCATCAGGAGCATGAAGCCCATGGCGGCGGCCATCACGAAGCCGTAGAAGCGGCGGGTGACGCGGATCCAGCGCATCTTGTACGCGAGAAGCACACCGGCGAAGACACACATGGTGCCCAGCACCGCCTGCATCACCACGCCGGGACCGATGTACGTGGAGACGGCGCTGGAGATCACCCCGAGGAAGACACCCTCGAAGGCCGCGTAGGAGACGATCAGCGCCGGGACCGGCTTGCGCTTGAACGACTGGATGAGCGACAGGACGAACGCCACCAGGGCGGCGCCGATCGCGATGCCGTAGGACTTGCCGAGGTTGGCCTCGTCGACCGGCAGCAGGGCCCAGGCGAGCGCCGCGCCGAGCACCACGGTGCCCAGCGTGATCGCGGTACGCGTGACGACATCGTCGATCGTCATCGCGCCGGTGCGCGCGGGCGCCTGCGGGGCGCCGTACTGGGTGTCCTGCTGGGCGTAGGGGTTGGTGGCGTAGGGGTTCGCGGCGTAGGGGTTCGCGGCGGTGCCCTGCGCGGACGGGTTGCCGCCCGTCGCGGGGGCCCCGGCCTGCGGCGCCGCGTTGAAGCCCGCGTAGCCGTTGTCGCGGCTGAACCCCCGTCGCGAGAAGACCGGGTTGCTGCTCCTCATTGCTCTCCTCCATGGCCACCCTGCGTGGCCTTCCCATAAGAGTAATGGGTAGGCAAAAGAATCACCCTCGTGCCAGGGGAGGATCTTTATGGAGGTTGATCGCTGAAGTAATACCTGTCCGGACCGGTGCCGTCACTGAGTGTCGCAGTGGTGCCCGGAGCCGGACTCGAACCGGCACGCCCCCGAGGGGCAGCGAGGTTTAAGCTCGCCGTGTCTGCATTCCACCATCCGGGCCTGGCGCGCGGCTCCGCGTTGGCACATGACCCTATCCGTGGACGTCCCCCGATCAGCGGAACAGTGGCTCGATGTTGTCTTATTTTATTGACCGTTTGAGGGTCCGTCAGCACAGCTGGGAGGGCATCGGCACATGCCTGGCCGGGGTAATGGGTACCAAGACGCACAATCGGGATTGACGGAAACTCGCCGCACCCGGACGGCCCTGTGCGCCATGGTTGCGCCATGGATCGCCATGGGTCCGCCACCCGTCTAGGCAATGGCGTCATTGACGCACCTCAGCACCGGGCGGGCCCCCAGTGCCCCCGGGTCCTCGATCACCGCGCCGGTCACCCTGAAGACAGCGCTCTCCCCCGGCAGCATTGTGACGAGCATCTCGTCCACCTCGGCCGCCGGATCGAGCCGGTCGGGGAAGAGCGCGACATCTCGCAAAAGTGTGCGAGCGGTGACCTCGACGCGATATCCGGACGCTTCGCCGTCACCCTGTGTGATTTTCACGTCGTAACGGGCGGGCGGCAGGGCCAGCCGGGGGTCCTCCTCGTAGAACTCCACTGCCCGCACCTCGCCCATCCGCGCCACCAGCAGCTCCCGCGTCCGGTCCGCCGGCTCCGCGACGGACGGCGGCAGCGGGAGCCGGGTGACCTGGCGCGGGGCCGTGCTCACCCTCAGCTCCTCCTCGGCGAGCACAGTTCCGTCCAGATCGTGCCGGGCCAGCCGGAGCGTGCCCTCCCACGGCCGGTCGGCGTCGTTGACCAGGTGCAGCGCGCCGTCGCGCACGACCAGCAGCCGGTCCGCGTACACGGCGCGCAGCGCGTACCAGAGGGGCTTGCAGCGGCCGTCACCGTCGACGGCGGCCCAGGAGACGACCGGCCAGCAGTCGTTGAGCTGCCAGACGACGGTGCCCATGCAGTACGGGGTGTGCGAACGGAAGTGCCGGAATGCCGAAGGCGACCGCGCGGGCCTGGTTGAGCTGGGTGAGCCGGTGCCAGTCGTCGAAGGAGCCGCCCGGCTGCGGCAGGTGGTCGCCGAGGCCGCGGAGCAGTTTGGCGTTGCCGTCCTCGGCCTTCTGGTGGTGGGCGAGGAGCGGGGCGTCGGGCGTGAGGGGGCCGCTGACGGCGCGCCGCAGGGTGGCGTGCGCGGGCGGGCCCTGGAAGCCGAATTCGGCGACGAATCGGCACGCGGTCCGCGTAGGCGCGTTAGTCGGCCCGGTTCCAGACGTCCCAGATGTGGATCGTGCCGCGGGCCGGGTCCTGCGGGTGCAGTTCCGGCGAGCCGGAGTAGGGCGAGCCGGGCCAGTACGGGCGGGTGGGATCGTTCTCGGCGCAGATCGCGGGCAACAGCTCGTGGTAGTAGCCGCGGCCCCAGGTGCGGTCGCCGAGCTCCTTGCGCCAGCCCCAGTCCGTCGCCGACCTGCGCAGCCCCGACCCGCGGATCGAGGGCGTCGCCGAACTCGGGATGCCGGCCGTGGTGATCGGCCACCCCTCGGCGGCCGGCCCGCTCACTTCCGTGTGGTCGGACGACTCCGCGGCGGTGCGCGACACCCTCACGTATCTGACCGCGCTGGGCCACCGGTCCGTCGCCCGCGTGGCGGGGCTCCCCGACCTGATCCACACTCAGCTGCGCGACCGGGCCCAGCGCGAGATCTGCGCCGAGCTGGGTCTGGGCGAACCGGTGATCGTCCACACCGACTACTCCGGCGACGACGGGGCACATGCCACGTGGCGGCTGATCAGCTCCGCCGCGCGGCCCACCGTCGTCCTCTACGACAACGACATCGTGGCCCTGGCCGGCCTCTCGGTCGCCCAGGAGCTGGAGCTCGACGTCCCCGGCGACCTCTCCCGGGTCGCCTGGGACGACTCCCAGCTCTCCCGGGTGGTCCGGCCGCCGCTGACTGCGCTGAGCCGGGACATCCCGGCGTACGGAAGTCATGCGGCGCGCACCCTGATGGCGCTGGTCACAGAGGGCACCGCACCCGGATTCGAGGATTCCGCCGCCCGCCTCGTCCCGCGCGGCTCCACGGCGCCGCCGCGCTGACCGCCGGGTGCGGGGTGCGACGTGCTGGACGTGCCGGACGTGACCTGCGGAGTACGGGCTCAGGGTCGCCGTCATACCGCAGGAGGACGCGCGGACCCTGCCGATGCGACTCAAGAGGGCCTCCGGAACGGGCACGGGGACTGACGACCGGCGGCGAATCGGCGGCAACGATGAAGCGGTGCCTTGCAGAAGGCCCCGTACCTGAACCGAGCCCCGACCCAGGAGTCTCCCGTGACCACCATGTCCACCGCTCACCGCGCCACCGCGGTGGCCGCCCGCGCCACGGAACTGTCGAAGATCTACGGAGAGGGCGAGACCAAGGTGACCGCCCTGGACCGGGTCACCGTGGACTTCCCGCAGGGCGAGTTCACCGCGATCATGGGCCCGTCGGGCTCCGGCAAGTCCACGCTGATGCACTGCGTGGCCGGCCTCGACAGCTTCAGCAGCGGTTCGGTTCGGATCGGCGAGACGGAGCTCGGCTCCCTCAAGGACAAGCAGCTCACCCAGCTGCGCCGGGACAAGATCGGCTTCATCTTCCAGGCGTTCAACCTGCTGCCGACGCTGACCGCGCTGGAGAACATCACCCTGCCGATGGACATCGCGGGCCGTAAGCCGGACGCCGAATGGTTGCGCGGGGTGATCGACATGGTGGGCCTGTCCGACCGGCTGAAGCACCGGCCGGCCGAGCTCTCCGGCGGCCAGCAGCAGCGCGTCGCGGTGGCCCGCGCCCTGGCCTCCCGGCCGGAGATCATCTTCGGTGACGAGCCGACCGGGAACCTGGACTCCCGCTCCGGCGCCGAAGTCCTGGGCTTCCTGCGCAACTCCGTGCGCGAGCTGGGCCAGACCGTGGTCATGGTGACGCACGACCCGGTCGCCGCCTCCTACGCGGACCGGGTGATCTTCCTCGCGGACGGGGCGATCGTCGACCAGATGATGCGTCCCACCGCGGACGGGGTCCTGGACCGGATGAAGGCGTTCGACTCCAAGGGCCGTACCAGCTGAGCGCCGTACCAGCTGTGCACGGACCGCCTCCCCCGATCCCGCTTCCGGACCCATCCCAGGACTGACAGACATGTTCCGTACCGCCCTGCGCAATGTGCTCGCGCACAAGGCCAGGCTGCTGATGACCGTGCTCGCCGTGATGCTCGGCGTGGCCTTCGTCTCCGGCACCCTGGTCTTCACCGACACCCTCGGCAACGCCTTCCGCAACCAGTCGGCGAAGAGTTACGACGACGTCGCCGTCGCCGTCACCACCCACGCCGACCGGCGCGACGACAAGACGTCCGGCATCGACGCCGCCACGCTCAAGAAGATCCGGTCCCTGGACGGGGTGGCCACCGCCACCGGCCGGGTCTCCGGCTTCGCCGGGGTCGCCGACCCGGGCGGCAAGCTGATCGGCAACGGCTGGTCCAACACCGGCGGCAACTTCTCCCCCGGCGCGAACGGCAAGGACGCCTCGTACACCTTCGTCGACGGCAGGGGCCCGGCCGGTGACGACCGGATCGCGCTCGACAAGGAGACCGCGAAGAAGGGCAGGTACGAGGTCGGCGACCGGGTCCGGGTCGCCACGAACGGGCCGGTGAAGGAGTACACCCTCGCCGGCATCTTCACCACCGAGGACGGTGCGGTCAACGCGGGCGGCAGCCTGGTCCTCTTCGACACCCCGGTCGCCCAGCAGCTCTATCTGAAGCCCGGCTGGTTCCAGGACGTCACCGTCACCGCCGCCGGCGCCTCCGACCGGAAGCTGCTGGACGCGGTGGAGCCGCTGCTGCCCAAGGGCGCCACCGCCAAGACCGGCCAGGTCCTCGCCGATGAGCAGGCGAAGCAGATCGAGAGCGGCCTGGGCAACCTCAACACGATGCTGCTCGCATTCGCGGCCATCGCCCTGTTCGTCGGCATCTTTCTGATTGCCAACACGTTCACCATGCTGGTCGCCCAGCGCACCAGGGAACTGGCGCTGCTGCGCGCCGTCGGCGCCTCCCGCCGCCAGGTCAAGCGGTCCGTACTCCTCGAAGCGGCTGTGGTCGGCGCACTCGCCTCGGTGATCGGCTTCCTGCTCGGTCTCGGTCTCGCCACCGGACTGCGCTCGGCCATGAGCCTGATCGGCGGGAAGATCCCGGCCGGACCGCTGGTGATCTCCCCCGTCGCGGTCGGCGCCGCGCTCGGCGTCGGCATCCTGATCACCGTGCTCGCCGCCTGGCTGCCCGCCCGCCGCGCCGCGAAGATCGCACCGGTGGCCGCGATGAGCAGCGTCCACGCGGTGGCCACCACCAAGTCGCTGGTCGTACGGAACTCGATCGGCGGGGTGCTCGCCCTGCTCGGTGCGGCCGGCATCGTCGCGGGTGCGGCGGCCGGTTCGGACGGCCGGACGATCATCGGGGCCGGTGCCTTCGTGGCGCTGATCGGTGTGATCGTGCTGATCCCGCTGCTGTCGCGGCCGGTCATCGCGCTGGTGCGGCCGCTGCTGCTCAAGCTGTTCGGCGTCTCGGGGAAGCTGGCTGCGCAGAACGCGGTCCGTAACCCCCGGCGTACCGGAGCAACGGCCTCCGCGCTCGCGATCGGCCTCACCCTGGTCACCGGCATCTCGGTGCTCGGCGTCACGCTCGGCCAGGCCGTCGACCGGATGACGACGGACAACATCAAGGCCGACTACATGATCTCGATGGCGAGCGGCGACTCGCTCGACGAGTCGGCGCTCATCGCCCTGGAGAAGTCCGGCGCCGTCTCCGCGGTCTCGCCCCAGCAGGCCGCCTCCCTCAGGGTCGAGGGCGACTACCACGCGGTGTCCGGGGTCACGCCGGGCGATGTGCAGAAGGTCTTCTCCGTGAAGACGGTCTCCGGTTCGCTGGACTCGCTGGCCGACGGCGAGATCGCCGTCGGCGACAAGACCGCGAAGTCCAACGGCTGGAAGCCCGGCACCTCGCTCCCGGTGACGTACGACGACGACAAGAAGGGCACCCTGAAGGTCGGCGCGGTCTACGAGGAGAACGAGTTCCTCTCACCCGTCCTGATGCCGAAGAGCATCCTGGACGCGCACCAGATCCATCCGGACATCCGCGAGATCTGGCTGAAGACGGACGGCGGCGCGTCGAAGGCCAACGAGCAGGCCGTGGTCGACGCCCTGGGTGACAACCCGGCGATGTCCGTGATGGACCGTCAGGACATCCGGGACATGTTCGGTGGCTTCATCAGCATGGCCCTGAACATCATGTACGGGCTGCTGGCGATGGCCTTGATCATCGCAGTGCTCGGGGTCGTCAACACCCTGGCGATGTCGGTCTTCGAGCGCCAGCAGGAGATCGGCATGCTGCGGGCGATCGGTCTGGACCGGCGCAACGTCAAGCGCATGATCCGGCTGGAGGCCGTGGTCATCTCGGTCTTCGGTGCGGTGGTCGGGGTCGCCCTCGGTACGTTCCTCGGCTGGGCGATCGGCCGGACGCTGGCCTCCGCCATCCCCGACTACGCCCTGGTGATCCCGTGGGACCGGATCGCGGTCTTCCTGGTGCTGGCAGCACTGGTGGGCGTGCTGGCCTCGCTCTGGCCGGCCCGCAGCGCCGCGAAGCTGAACATGCTGACGGCGATCAAGACCGAGTAGCGGTCAGCCACTGACGGCCGGCCCCTGATACGGAGGGCCGGTACCCGCAAGCTGGAGCTGCGGGTACCGGCCCTCTCTGCACTCGTACGCGCTCAGCCGGCCGCGGACGCCTTCCATGCGCGGGCACGCAACGGCATCCGGGACGCCCCGCCGTCCATCGGGCGCACCACGAGGATCTGGTTGACGCCGATCTTGTTGTGCTCGAAGGAGAGCGCGGAGGCCGCCATGTAGAGCCGCCATACCCTGGCCCGGCCGGGCGAGGTCATGGTGACCGCGCGGTCCCAGTGCCTCTCCAGGTTGGCGACCCAGTGGCGCAGGGTCAGTGCGTAGTGCTCACGGAGCGACTCGACGTCGCGGGCCTCGAAGCCGGCTTCCTCGAGCGTGGCGACGGTCCGGCCCAGCGGGGCGAGTTCGCCGTCGGGGAAGACGTATGCGTCGATGAACTCATCCACGTGGTACGCGGACTCGTCCTTCTCGGGGCGGCGGGCGATCTGGTGGTTGAGCAGCCGGCCGCCGGGCTTGAGCAGTGCGTAGAGGTCGTCGGCGTATTCGCGGTAGCGGACCGAGCCGACATGCTCGGCCATGCCGATCGACGAGATGGCGTCGTACGGGCCGTCCCTGACGTCCCGGTAGTCCTGGACCCGGATCTCGATCCGGTCCGTCAGCCCCTCCTCGGCGATGCGCTTGCGGGCGTATGCGGCCTGTTCGGTGGAGAGGGTCACTCCGGTGACCCGGGCGCCGTACTCGCGGGCCGCGTGGATGGCCATGGAGCCCCAGCCGCAGCCGACGTCGAGGAGGCGGTCGCCCTCCTTCAGGGCGAGCTTGCGGCAGACCAGGTCGAGCTTGTCGCGCTGCGCGTCCTCCAGGCTCCCGTCGTCCTCCCAGTAGGCGCAGGAGTAGACCATGGACGGGCCGAGGACCAGTTCGTAGAAGTCATTGCCCACGTCGTAGTGGTGGCTGATGGCCTCCTTGTCGCGGCGCCTGGTGTGGAGGGGGCCGGTGCGGCGGCGGACCTCCTCGGCGGGCGGCGGCGGTGGCGGCCAGGGCCCGGCCAGCTGCAGCAGGCTGCGGGCGGCGGCCCGCACCTTGGGGTCCCGGATCGGGTGGACGGTGTCCTTCGCGTCCGCCCCGCGCTCCCAGAGCAGCCCGGCCATCAGGTCCAGGGTCTCGTACAGATCGCCTTCGATGTCGAGTTCGCCCGCCACCCAGGCGCGGGCCAGGCCCAGTTCACCCGGCTTCCAGAGCAGCCGGCGCAGTGCGCGGCGGTTCCGGATGACGAGTACGGGGGCACCTGGCGGTCCGGATTCGCTACCGTCCCAGGCCCGGATCCGGACCGGTACGGGTTCTCCCAGCAACTCCTCGGCGAGAGCGGTCAGCCGCAATGCGGCGTCTGCCATGGCGTACACCTCCGTGATGGTGTTTCCCAACGTGCCCGAACATGCCCAAACATGCCGTGAACCACGCCCTGCATCCGTGATGCCACGACGAGGTATACCCACGTCAACACTCTCCGGCGGCAACGCCATCCCGCACCGGCGCAATGGAACGGCAAAATACCTGCAGCCCACACACACTTACCGGACGGACGGTCGGTTCCTCCCGGGTACGCCGAAGGGGCCGCCCGCACCACGGATGGCGGACGGCCCCTTCGGGCATCGTGCACAAGCTGCGCGGATGCGAGCATCCACGGGCGGACTAGGAGGCGTTGGCCTTCTCGCCCTCGGCCTTGGCGACGGCCGGAGCCGGGGCCGGCTTGGCGGCCTCGTAGAACTCCTCGCGCGGCGTCTCCATGGCGCCGAGCGAGACGACCTCGCGCTTGAGGAACATCGCAAGGGTCCAGTCGGCGAAGATCCGGATCTTACGGTTCCAGGTCGGCATCGCCATGCCGTGGTAGCCACGGTGCATGTACCAGGCGAGACGGCCCTTGAGCTTGATCTTCATCTTGCCCATGACGATCATCGCGACGCCCTTGTGCAGACCGAGACCGGCGACCGCACCCTTGTTGGCGTGGCTGTAGTCCTTCTGCGGGAAGCCGCGCATCCCGGCGATGACGTTGTCACCGAGGACCCTGGCCTGACGCAGTGCGTGCTGGGCGTTCGGCGGGCACCAGGCGTTCGGGTTGCCGGCCTTGCGGCCGACCAGGTCCGGAACCTGGGCGTTGTCGCCCGCGGCCCAGATGTAGTCGGTGCCCTGTACCTGAAGCTTCTCGGAGGTGTCCACGTGACCGCGCGGACCGAGCGGCAGGCCGAAGCGGGCCAGCGCCGGGTTCGGCTTCACGCCGGCCGTCCACACGATGGTGTTGGAGTCGACCTCGAGGCCGTTCTTCAGGACGACGTGACCGTCGACGCAGGAGTCCATGGAGGTCGAGAGGAAGACCTCGACACCACGGGACTCCAGGTGCTCCCGGCCCCAGGTGCCCAGCTTCGGGCCGACCTCGGGAAGGATCTTGTCGGCGGCGTCGACGAGGATGAAGCGCATGTCCTCGCGCTTCACGCTCGTGTAGTACTTCGCCGCGTCGCGGGCCATGTCCTCGACCTCGCCGATGGTCTCCGCACCGGCGAAGCCGCCGCCCACGAAGACGAACGTCAACGCCTTGCGGCGGACGTCCTCATCGGTCGTCGAGTCGGCCTTGTCCAGCTGCTCGAGAACGTGGTTACGCAGGCCGATGGCCTCCTCGATGCCCTTCATACCGATGCCCTGTTCGGCCAGGCCGGGGATCGGGAAGGTGCGAGAGACCGCGCCCAACGCGACGACCAGGTAGTCGAAGGGCAGCTCGTAGGCCTCGCCGACGAGCGGCGCGACCGTGGCGACCTTGCGGTCCTGATCGATGGTGGTGACCCGACCGGTCAGAACCTCCGCCTTCGGCAGCACGCGTCGCAACGGGACGACGACATGCCGCGGGGAGATGCTGCCGGCGGCGGCTTCGGGGAGGAAGGGCTGGTACGTCATGTACGAGCGCGGGTCGACAACCGTGACGGTCGCCTCTCCGTAGCGCATCTTCTTCAGAATGCGTCGAGCTGCGTACAGGCCTACGTACCCACCGCCTACTACGAGGATCCTGGGACGCTCCGTGGTGCTCATGCCATCGAGTATCCACCCCACCCGGGGGGCACGCTCGTGAGCCCCTTCACAAGGTATTCCCCACCCTCTGCTACACTTCGCCGCCCACGTGACCGAGGTCATGACAGCGCGAGGGAACCACCGCGCCGTGGCGAACGTTGTTCACCGCTTGTGAGCAGGCCCTTGAGCCCCGCGAGCGGAGTGAACCACCCCCTTCGCCCGCCCCCCTGAAACACACCCGGAACCGTCCCGCATGCGCCGCCGGCGGGCCCGTCGGCGGCCCTGGAAGCCCGTACGGAGCAGAAGTATGGCCCGGAGCGCCGAATTCCTTGTGAAGAAGTTCACGAACTTCGTCGCGGCGTGTCCGCGGAGGGGATCCGCGAGGAGTCCACGAGGAGCCGATGCAGGCTCAAAGGTGCAGGCGGGAGTGCGCGTGAGCGGGATTGTGGCCGCGCTCATCCGCACTCCTCCCCGGCCGCGTTCGCCTAGGCGATCGACCAGCCGATGCCGTCAAGAATGTCGTGCTCGCTGACGACGACCTCGCGGGCCCCGGTCCGCTGCATCACGGCCAGCAGGACGAGCGCCCCGGAGGTGATCACATCGACGCGTCCCGGGTGCATCGCGGGGATCGCGGCGCGCTCGGCGTGCGTCGAGGTGACGAGCCGCCCGGTGATCTCCTGGACCTGCTCGAAGGAGATCCGGGAGTGGTGGATCGCTTCGGAGTCGTACTCCTGCAGTCCCAGCGCGATCGCGGCCACGGTGGTGACGGTGCCGGCGAGGCCGACGAGCGTGGCGGCCTCGGTGAGCGGGACGCTCTCCTCGGCGAGGTCCAGGGCGGCGTCGATGTCCGCGCGGATCGCGGTGATCTGACCCGGTGTAGGCGGATCGGTGACGAAACCGTCGCGTACGAGGTGGCGCTCCGTCATCCGTACGCAGCCGATGTCGACGGACCGCGCGGCCAGGACCCGGTCGTCGCCGACGACGAACTCGGTGGAACCGCCGCCGATGTCCACCACCAGATACGGCTTGGCGAGATGGTCGCGGCCCGCGAGCTCCTTGGTGGCGCCCTCGAAGGAGAACTCCGCCTCCTGGTCGCCGCTGATCACCTCGGGCTCGACGCCGAGGATGTCCAGCACGCCGCGGACGAACTCGTCCCTGTTCTCCGCGTCGCGGGAGGCGGAGGTGGCGACGAACCGGAGTTTCTCCGCGCCGTGCTCCTTGATGACGGCCCCGTACCGGCGGCAGGCGGCGAAGGTCCGCTCCAGCGCGTCGGGGGCGAGCCGGCCTGTGCGGTCCACGCCCTGCCCGAGCCGGACGATCTCCATCCGCCGGTCGAGCTCGATGAGTTCACCGGTGGCGGGGTCGGCGTCGGCGACGAGCAGTCGGATGGAGTTGGTTCCGCAGTCGATGGCGGCAACGCGGGTCATGGACTCTCCTGTCGTGATACCGGGGTTCCGCCCCGGACCCTGGTGCTCAATCGCCGGACGGGCTTGCTGTGCCGGACTCGGCCGCGGGTTCGCACGGCGTCACACACGGACCCTTGCGCCACCACTCCGGCAGCATCGCAATCGCCTCGTCCCCCAGCGGATTCACGCCCGGACCCGCCGCCAGCGAGTGCCCGACCAGCACATGCAGGCACTTCACCCGGTCCGGCATGCCCCCCGCACTGGGGAAGCCCTCCAGCACCTCGATCGCGTCGCGCCGGGCGATGTAGTCCTCGTGCGCGTTGCGGTACGCAGCCGCCAGCTCCGGGTCCGCGGCCAGACGCTCCGTCATCTCCTTCATCACGCCGTTCGCCTCCAGCGTGCCGATCGCGGACGCCGCGCGCGGGCACGTCAGGTAGTACGTCGTCGGGAACGGCGTACCGTCCTCCAGCCGGGGCTGCGTCTCGACCACGTCCGGGTTGCCGCACGGGCAGCGGTGCGCGATCGCGCGCAGCCCGCGCGGCGGGCGGCCGAGCTGCTGCTGGAACGCGGCGATGTCCGCCTCGGTGGGCGTGGTGGATTCGGTCTGGGGAGGGGGCGTTTCCATGCCTGCCTTGGTTCTACTCGGGATGCTGAACTGCGGTTCCGCAGAGGAATAAGAGGAAAAGGAGAAGAGGTCAGTCGCGGTCGGCGGAGTCCACGCCGTCCCACAGGTTCGAGTGCCACGGCCGGTCGGTCTCCTCCGACCCTCCGCTGCGCTCCCTGGCCGCGTCCGGGTCGACCACCGTGTAACCGGTCTCCCCGGGACGGACGTAGTGCAGGTGCTCCCGGGCCAGCCGCCGGATGTACGCGTCGTCCTGGAGGCGCGCCTTCTCGTCGCGCAGCTCCTCGGTGCGTGCCTCCGCCTCCTGCGCCAGCCGCTCCTGGTCGGCGATCTCGTCGCGCTGCGACACGTACTGCCGCATCGGGTACGCGAGCGCCACCACCAGGGAGCAGACGACAAGGGCGAGGAACGCGGCCCGGCCGGTGAGCCGGGAGCGGCGGGCCTGGCGACGGTTCTGGGACCGGTAGACGCGGGCGGCGGTCTGCTCTCCGAGCAGCCGCAGCCGGGTCGCGGTGGAGAACCGGTCCCGCTCCTTCGCGGCCATGTCTCCGCCTCCCCACTACGCACGTCCGTCCCCGCACACGGTACGGGACCGAGTGCGGGGACGGACGGAGGCCGGGGCCTTCGGCCCGTGACGGGCCTGCGATCAGCCCTTGAAGCGCGGGAACGCGGAACGGCCCGCGTACACCGCCGCGTCGTCGAGGATCTCCTCGATGCGCAGCAGCTGGTTGTACTTGGCGACACGGTCCGAGCGGGCCGGGGCGCCGGTCTTGATCTGGCCGCAGTTCACCGCGACGGCGAGGTCGGCGATGGTGACGTCCTCGGTCTCGCCGGAGCGGTGGGACATCATGCACTTGAAGCCGTTGCGCTGCGCCAGCTCGACGGCGTCCAGGGTCTCGGTCAGCGAACCGATCTGGTTGACCTTGACGAGCAGGGCGTTGGCGGAGCCCTCCTCGATGCCACGGGCCAGGCGCTCCGGGTTGGTGACGAACAGGTCGTCGCCGACGATCTGGACCTTGGCGCCGAGCTTCTGGGTGATGACGTTCCAGCCGGCCCAGTCGTCCTCGTACAGCGGGTCCTCGATGGAGACCAGCGGGTACGCGGAGACGAGCTCCTCGTAGTACTCGGTCATCTCGGCGGCCGAGCGGGACTTGCCCTCGAACTCGTACTTGCCGTCCTTGTAGAACTCCGAGGCGGCGACGTCGAGAGCGAGCGCGATGTCCTTGCCCGGGGCGTAACCGGCCTCCTTGATGGCCTCGAGGATGAGGTCCAGGGCGGCGCGGTTCGACTCCAGGTTCGGCGCGAAGCCGCCCTCGTCGCCGAGACCGGTCGACAGGCCCTTGGTCTTCAGGACCTTCTTCAGCGTGTGGTAGACCTCGGCGCCCCAGCGCAGGGCCTCGGAGAAGGACTCCGCGCCGATCGGGGCGATCATGAACTCCTGGATGTCCACGTTGGAGTCGGCGTGCGACCCACCGTTGAGGATGTTCATCATCGGGACGGGCAGCAGGTGCGCGTTCGGGCCACCGAGGTAGCGGAACAGCGGCAGGTCCGAGGCTTCGGAGGCGGCGTGCGCGACGGCCAGCGAGACGCCGAGGATGGCGTTGGCCCCGAGCGAGCCCTTGTTCTCGGTGGCGTCCAGGTCGAACATGGCCTGGTCGATCAGCCGCTGCTCGGTCGCGTCGTAGCCGACGAGCTCCGGGCCGATCTGCTCGATCACGGCGAGGACGGCCTTCTCGACGCCCTTGCCGTGGTAGCGGTTGGGGTCACCGTCGCGAAGCTCAATGGCCTCGAACGCACCGGTGGAGGCGCCGGACGGAACAGCAGCACGGCCGGTGCTGCCGTCGTCGAGGCCAACCTCGACCTCGACCGTGGGGTTTCCGCGGGAGTCGAGGATTTCCCGGGCTACGACGACGTCGATGGACGGCACGAGGCATCTCCTTCTGGGATATGACGCTGGTGGTGCAGGGTCGCTTTGGCCTTGCGCCAAGAGCCTAACCGCCTTGGCCCACTGTGTTCGGCGACCGCCCGCCTCCTGGGACGAAAAAGGACCCAAGGGCACCCCTAGACGGGCAAATGTCCAGAAATCTACTGAGCAGTAACTACAACAGTTGAACAGTGAGCGCAAAAACCCCGACCCGGCACGTACGGGGGAATCCGCGCCGGGTCGGGGTGCTCAGGGAGGAGAGAGCCTTTTCTGCTGAGGCTCGTCCTACTTCGTCAGGTGGAGCTGCTGACCCGGGAAGATCAGGTCGGCGTCCTTGACGATGTTCTTGTTCAGCTTGAACAGCTGCTGCCAGCCGCCCTTCACCTTGTGCGCCTCGGCGATCTCGCTGAGCGAGTCGCCGGCCTTCACCTTGTACTCGCCGTCGCCCTTCGCGACCTTCTGGCCCGTCGGCGTGGTGACGGTCTTCGCGACCTCGGGGGCGGTGCCGCGGTCCGAGCGGGAGGCGGTGGGGGCCTCGGTGTGCTCGGCCGGCTTCGGCGCGGCCGGCTTCACGGCGGCGGAGCCGGTGTCGACGCCCGGGTCGACACCGTCGTTGGTCAGGTTGCCGGCGCCGGCGCAGGCCCAGGCACCCGGACCCTGCATGTCGAGGAGCTTCTCGGCGGTGGCGATCTGCTGGGCCTTGGTGGCCAGGTCAGCCCGCGGGGCGTACTGCGTACCACCGGCGGCAGCCCAGCTGGACTGCGAGAACTGCAGGCCGCCGTAGTAGCCGTTGCCGGTGTTGATGGACCAGTTGCCACCGGACTCGCACTGGGCGACGGCGTCCCACGTGGCGACGGAGGCGGCGGAAGCGCCCGTGGCACCCATCAGGGGAACGGCGATGGCGGCACCGGCAACACCCGCGAGCGTGGCGACACGGACGGCCTTGGACGGGCGGCGGTGCTTGCCCTTGCTGTTCAGCAGCATGGAACTTCTCCTCACCGACGCCTACGAGGTGAGCTGTCGGGTTCGGGCCAAGTGAGTTGCCCGGTCGCACGTCCTAGCGCACGACTTCACCCCAAGCCGGTCCTGACGGTCCTTCGACCATCGGGCCCGGCGCTTACCTGGGTCCCCCGCTCCTGCCTACGGCGCTTTACGCGTCTGTTCCCTTCGACCGACGGCAGGATTCGGCGTGACGGTCGACGGGGCCCGCGGTGCGAGCAGTTCCGACCGTAAACACACACAACCCCTACATTCAAAGATGGACACGCCGGACAATCACCCCTTACTTGCATCCCGCCGACCCTCGTTTTCGCAGGTGGGGGGCGATGCGCGCGGACCCGGCAGGCGCGACACGTCAATTGACGCAAAGAGACCCATGTCTCACTTACACATAAGCGGACATAGGCCTCTGAACTACCCCGATTTTTGGGGTGTATTTAGCTGTTGATCAGACCGCTCTCACTCTGCTTTCACGCCAAGATCGAGGCTCTCGCCAGGCAGGATGAGGTCCGGGTCGTCGCCGACGGCAGCCTTGTTGGCCTCGTAGAGCGCGGGCCACCCGCCGGGGACCTTCTGTGCATCAGCAATCGCCCACAGGTTGTCGCCCGGCCGGACCGTGTACGCGCCGTCGGCCTCCTGGGCGCCCGTGTCGCGTCCCTCGCTGTTGCCGCGGGAGGCATGTCGGCCCGACTCGCGGTCATTGCCCGCGCCCGCACCCTGGCTCGCCTCGGGGGCCGGCGTGCCACGGTGCTTACCGCCCACCTCACCGCCCGAAGAGCCGGAGGAGCGGGACGAGTCGAACGAACCGGATGCATCCGACGCGTCGCTCGACGCCTCGCCGGAGGACTTACCCGACGACTTACCCGACGACTTGGCGGACGACTTGGCGGACGACGACTTCGATCCGCCCGAGGGGCCCGCCTCGTCCGACGCCCCGTCGGACGGGTCCGCGCTCTGCGTCGGGTCGGCCGAGGGCACACTCCCCGGATCGACACCCGGCAGCGCTCCGTCCACCGTGAGCCCGGAGATCACCGCGCAGCTGGGCCACGCCCGCGGCCCCTGGTCGTCGAGAACCTTCTCGGCGACCGCTATCTGCTGAGAGCGGCTGGCGAGGTCGGCACGCGGGGCGTACGCGTCGCCGCCGTACGACTTCCAGGTGTCCTGTGAGAACTGGAGACCGCCGTAGAAGCCGTTGCCGAGGTCGGCACTCCACATGCCGCCGCTCTCGCACTCGGCGACCCGGTCCCAGGTCGTGGCGTCGGCCGCGTGCGCACCGGCTGCGCCGAGCAGCGGGATGGCGATGGCCGAGCCGGCCACGCCTGCGGCGACGACGATGGCAGGTGCCTGCCGAGGGCGACGGTGTCTGCCGTTCGCGGAGCCCATGGAGTTGCCTTCCGTGTGACTGATGAGTCGAACGGTGAAGGTAGCGGCAGTCGAACGCTTGTCACAAGTCGATGCAGCGCAGATCACGTGAAAGTCACGGAGTTGACAGAGCGTCACCTTCGTCGGAACGGTGTCCGGGATCGAACTTCACGGGAAGAGTGCGCAGTCCGCGCATGATGAGCCCTCCGCGCCACCGCAAATCGGTAGGTTCTACCGCAAGTTGCAGATCCGGAAGGCGCCTCAGAAGCGTGGCCAGCGCGGCCTGTCCCTCCAGCCGGGCAAGCGGCGCCCCCAGGCAGTAGTGGATGCCGTGCCCGTAGCCGAGGTGCTGATTGTCACGCCGGGCGAGGTCGAGCGTGTCGGGGTCGGCGAACCGTTCCGGGTCCCGGTCCGCGGCGGCGAGCACCACCAGTACGGGGTCGCCCGCCGCGATCCGCTGCCCGCCGAGCGTCAGCGCTTCGGTAGCGAACCGCCAGGTCGCCAGCTCCACCGGACCGTCGTAGCGCAGCAGTTCCTCGATGCCGGTCTCCAGCAGCCCCGTCTCCCCCGCGTCGAGCGAGCGCTGCAGCCGCTCCCGCTGAACGGGGTTGCGCAGCAGGGCGTACACCCCGTTGCCGATGAGGTTGACCGTCGTCTCGAAGCCGGCGAAGAGCAGGATGAAGGCCATGGCGGCGGCCTCGTTCTCGGTGAGATGCTCGCCGTGGTCGCTGGCCCGGATCAGCCCCGAGATCAGATCGTCCCCCGGGTTCTCCCGCTTCCGGTGGATCAGTTCGGCGAGATAGCCGCGCATCTTCTTCACCGACCGGGCCACCCCGCCGCGTGGCCCGCCGCCGTGGCGGATCATCATGCCCGCCCAGTCCCGGAAGTCGTCCTGGTCCTCACGCGGAACACCGAGAAGATCGCAGATCGCGTAGATGGGCAGGGGGAACGCGAAGTCGTGGATGAGGTCCGCGCTTCCCTCCTCGATGAAGTTGTCGATGAGGCGGTCCGTCAGCTCCTGCACGCGCGGCGCGAACTCCGCGATCCTGCGCGGCGTGAACGCCTTCGAAACGAGGCGGCGCAGCCGGGTGTGGTCGGGCGGGTCGATGTTCAGCAGATGCGTCATCAGCTCCGCCTGGCGCTCGCCCGGGATACCGGTCTTCCCCTTGGCGTGCGCCGGCTCGTCGTGGTGCGCCGGGTTCTTGGAGAGCCGGCTGTCGGCGAGAGCCTGCCGGGCGTCCTCGTAGCGCGTCACGAGCCACGCCTCGACCCCGCTGGGCAGCGCGGTGCGGTGCACGGGGCTGTGCTCGCGCAGCCACGCATAGGCGGGGTACGGGTCGGTGGCGAACTCCCACGTGAAGAGTTCGGGGGCGTCGGTGGGAGCGTCTGCGGGGCTGTCGGCAGGGGTGTCGGCGGGGCTGTCGTTCACCCCCTGACGTTATCCGTTGCCCTCCGCCGCGAGGATCGCGTCCCGGTAGGCGCGACCGGCGGCCCGCAGTGCGGCCTCAGGGTCGGTGCCGTCCTGTTCCGCGCGTACGGCGAGGGCGAGGAGCTCGTACCCGATGCCGTCCCCCGTCGGGAGCGCCACATCGAGTCCGGCGGCACGTACCCGCCCGGCCAGCTTCGCCGCCAGCGCCAGACCGGGCTGGCCGAGCGGCACGCCGTCGGTGACCGAGTCGCGCTGCTTCTCGATGGCCTTGGTGCGCAACCAGTGCGCGTGCACGTCCTCCGGGGTCTCGGCGGTCTCGTCGCCGAAGACATGCGGATGGCGGTGGATCAGCTTCTCGACGAGGGTGGCCGCGACATCGTCGACGGAGAACGGCTGGTCCTCGTCCTCCTCCGCGATCCTGGCGTGGAAGACGACCTGAAGGAGTACGTCCCCGAGTTCCTCGCGCAGCTCGTCGCGGTCGCCGTCCTCGATCGCCTCGACCAGCTCGTACGCCTCCTCGATGGCGTACTTGGCGAGCCCCTGGTGGGTCTTCTGCGACGTCCAGGGGCACTCGGCCCTGATCCGGTCCATGACCTGGACGAGATCGAGGAGACGGGCGCCCGGCAGATCGTACGAACCGGGCAGCAGCTCCAGGTTCGGCATCTGCACCCGGCCCGATCCGGCGAGCCGGGCCAGCCCGTCCGTCAGCGGCTGGTTGCCCTCGCCGCCGGTGAGGACCACGACGGTCCGGCCGCCGGCGCAGGCGTCGACGAGCTCCTGCGCGGTGGGCGCGCCGTGCTCGACGGTGACGCCTGCCTCGCGCAGATACGGCAGCTGGGGGTGGTCCTGCTCGGCACAGAACACCCGGTCGGCGGCGTGCAGCGTCTGCCAGGCCGGCCAGGACAGCAGCCCGGGTGCGACCCGGTGGCTGGCAGTGAGCAGGACGATACGGCCGGGATCTTCAGCGTTCACCCCACCAACTTACCTACGGGGTGTCCGGTCGGTCAGGCGGGATCAGGGAGCGGGTCGGACGTGCGTGCCGGGGCACGCGCGCCCGGCCCGACCGACCGGACACCCCTTAAGCGCCTGCTGCGGCTTCCTGCTGGGCCGGCTTGGTGACCTGGGTGATCCACGGGGCCTTGTAGTTGGCGAGCTGGGTCCGCTTGTCGTCCCAGGTGCCGAAGCGCGGGTTGACGTCGATGTGCAGCGACTTCGAGGCCGCGGTGAGTGCGTCGCCGACGACCTTCTGTCCGGCGGGCTGCTGCAGGTCCGCGCCGAGCGCCTGGGCCAGCTTCGTCAGCTGGACCTGCTCGCGCAGAACGGCCTCGATCTGGTCCGGGGCGACCCAGCTCTGCTGAAGCATCGCCGTCCGCAGCTGCGCCTCTCCCCCGGACTGGGAGGCCGCCGACTGCCGCATCTCCTGGATCTCCTTGCGGCTGACCGTCACGCCCGCGTCCGCGGCGGCCTTGTCCAGGATCCGGTCGAAGATCATCCCGTGCAGTTTGGCCCGGCCGAGCTGGCCGGACTTGCTGATGAGCTGGACGGACTGGTCGGAGTTGCGCTGTGCGGTACGTACGTCCGCCACCTGGGCCTGCACGGTGGACACCTCGATCCGGTCCCCGCCGACCACGGCTGCGGCACCTGGGTGGGCCTGGTTGCCGCAGGCGGAGAGCAGCGGCGCCGCGGCGAGCATGGCGGCGGAGACGACGAGGGCGGTGCGACGGCGGCGGTGCAAAGGAGCCTCCCGGGGAGAGATTGTGCGGCGGTGCACAAGACCTGGCGGTGATCGATGGTAGGCAGTGGGCGTGATCCGGGCCACTGATTCGACCAACGATTCGGCAGGAGTGGGGGATGTGGGCCGAATCCGGTGCGCTCAGCGCACGCGTTCGACCGCTTTGGGCCTCACGTCCGGCCTCAGCATGATCGCGCGGGAGACCACGAAGGTGATCGGAATGGCCGCCACCGCCGCGACCAGCGGTGCGTAGCGGCTGTTGAAGCCGGCGCGGTCGACCAGCAGCCAGACGCCGCCGGTCGTGATGACGAAGTTGGCGGCGTTGGTGAGCGGGAAGAGCAGGAACTTCCGCCAGGTGGGCCGGGTCCGGTAGGTGAAGTACGAGTTCAGCAGGAACGAGCCGGTCATGCTCAACGCGAACGCCATCACATGCGCGGCCAGGTACGGCAGCACGGCCAGCAGGGCCAGGTAGCAGCCGTAGTACGTACCGGTGTTCACGACGCCGACGAGGGCGAAGCGGGCCACCTGGGCCGTGACGGTCATCGGCGTACGAACTGCCGGGAACGCTGTTGATTCGGTACGCCGGTATTGGATGCCTTCACCAAGAAGTGCGGGCGCCGCTTCACCTCGTAATAGATACGGCCCACATACTCACCGACCACGCCCACTATCACCATCTGAACCCCCGCGAGGGCCGTGACCACGACGATCAGCGTGACATAGCCGGGCGTGTCCACCCCTTTCACCAGGGCGACACCGACGATCCAGGCGGCGTAGGCGAAAGCGACGGACATCAGCGCCATTCCCAGGTAAAGGGCGGCACGCAGCGGCTTGTTGTTGAAGGAGAGCAGCCCGTCGAGTCCGTAGTTGAGAAGTTTCCCGATGGTCCAGGCGGAGCTGCCCTTCTCGCGGACCGCATTCTCGTATCCGAAGGTCGTCGTCCGGAATCCGACCCAGGCGAACAGGCCCTTGGAGAACCGGTTGTACTCGGTGAGTTCGAGGACGGCGTCGACGCTACGCCGGGACAGCAGCCGGAAGTCACCGACGCCGTCGACCAGTTCCACGTCCACCAGACGGTTGACCAGCCAGTAGTAGGCGCGGGCGCCGAGAGTGCGGGTGACGCGGTCGCCCTTGCGGGTGCGGCGGGCGATCACCTGGTCGTAGCCGTGGGTGTGCTCCTCCAGCATGCGGTCGATGAGCTCGGGCGGGTGCTGGAGGTCCGCGTCCATGATGACGACCGCGTCGCCGTCGGCGTGCTGGAGGCCGGCGAGCATGGCAGCCTCCTTGCCGAAGTTGCGGCTGAAGGAGAGATAACGGATCCGCGGGTCCGCGGCGGCCAGCTCCTCCAGGATCGGCAGCGTGCGGTCCGCGCTGCCGTCGTCGACGTAGACGAGCTGGAAATCATGCCCCAGCCGCATCAATTCGTCCGTGGCGCGCGCATGGAAGCGTTCGAGGATCTCTTCCTCGTTGAAACAAGGCACTACTAACGAGATCAGCACAGGAGTATCTCACCCTGTCGGTACATCAGGCACAGAGGACGGACATGGACAACGGGCAACCATTAAGTGAATTGAACTATTGAATGAGCAGTTCCACACCGCTCATCACATTCGCGGCTGCGATATTCGTCCGTATGCCGACCTTCCGTCCCCGCACGGCTGCGGCCACGCTCGCCGCATTGATCACCACGGCCACCGTGTGCGCGGGCGACGCCAGAGCCCGCAGCTTTCCGTTCGGGCCGCGCACCCGAAATGTCAATGACCTCGGCAATCAGTTCGTGCCGTTCCACACCCGGCTCTGGGACCTGCTGCACGGACGCGGCGACGGCGGATTGTTCCTGAACTGGTCGTCGGGGTACGGCACCAGCTTCCTGCCGGATCTCGGCACCTATCTGACCAGCCCGTTCGCACTGCTCGTCGGGGTCTTCCCCCGGGACCGCATCGACCTCGCGGTGTATGTGGTGACCGTGGTGAAGACGGCGTCCGCTGCGGCAGCGATGGCATTCCTGCTGCTGACACTGCGGGGCGGGCGCTGGTGGGTGGCCGGGGTGCTGGGCGGTTCGTACGCGTTGTGCGGCTGGTCGGTCACCGAGGCGTCGTACAACCCGATGTGGCTGGACGGTCTGATCGCCCTGCCGCTGCTCTGTCTGGCCGGTGAGTGGGCCCGTACGGGGCGCCGTCGCGTGGTGGCTCCGCTGCTCGTCGCAGTGGTGTGGATTGCCAACTTCTATACGGCGTACATGGCGACCCTGGGGGCCGCGCTGGTGCTGGTGGTACGTCTGCTGACGGAAGGCGAGCCAGCGACCGGGAGGGCGAAGGCTGCGGTGCGGGGGCTCGCGCGGGCGGCCGGGACCGTGCTGCTGGGGGTCGGGCTCGCGGCGCCCGTGCTGCTTCCCGTCTACCTGGGCACGAAACACGCCTACCCCGGCTGGGACCGGACGTTCCGGCCCGCCGCCTGGCCCGATGTGCTCGCCCGGCTGCTCCCCACCACGTACGGCTTCTTCACCCCCGCCCTCTTCCTGAGCACCGTCGCACTGCTCCCGGCCTGCGCGCTCGTCTTCCATCGGGGTGTGCCGCGACGCGAACGGTGGGCGTGGGCGGTGCTGTTGGCGGGGGTCGGGCTGTCGCTGCAGTGGGAGCCGACCCATCTGCTCTGGCACGCGTTCGCGACGCCCAACGGCAGTCCGTACCGGCAGACGTTCGTGCTCGCCGGTCTGGTGGTGATCGCCGCCTGGATCTCGGTCTCGTACGGGCAGCCCGGGCGCCGCGCCCTGGTCGGCGGATGCGCGGTGCTGGTGCTGACCACGGCGGGGGCGGCCTTCAGCGACCTGGCCACGCACCGGTCGTACCTGCTGTTCGCGGCCGGTCTGGTGGCGACGGCCGCCGCGCTCGCCCTGCCCGGCCGGGGCCGCTGGGCAGGGCTCGCCGCCGTGCTGCTGACCGGTGTGCTGGCGGGGCAGGCCGCGGCGACCACTGCGTTCGCCGACCGGCAGCGCCTCGCCCAGCTCGACCATTACGCGCCCTGGGGCGAGCGGCAGCGCGTACAGGCCGACGCGGTGGCCCGCGCGGACGGCTGGCCGCGCTACCGCACCGACCCCGGCGGGGAGCGCACCACCGCCAATGATCCGCTGCTCGTGGGCGGTCAGGGCGCCGCGTACTACAGCAGCCATACGCCGGCCGTGCTGACCCGCACGCTCGCCGCCCTCGGCGCCGGCTGGACGTCCAGCGGGCGGGCCGTGCAGAGCCTGGACAACCCCGTCAGCGACGCGATCTTCTCGGTCGGTGCTCGGGTCCACGGGCCGCGCGACCCGCACCAGCGGTGGAACGCACCGGACGACCGGCCGGTGACGGTGGCGCGGCAGCAGGCGCCGCCGCTGGCGACCGTGCGGCAACCGGGCGCGGCGCCGTCCTTCGGCCGGTCGGCGTTCCGGAACCAGGAGGCGCTGCTCGGTTCACAGGTCTACACGGTGCCGCGGACGGCGCTCCGCGCGGTGAGCGGCGCTCCGGTCGAGGACCGGGGCGCGCACACCCACCGGGTGGGGCGCGGCACCTACCGGCTGACCGGCCGCTGTCCGGCGGGCAGCGAGGTGTACCTGTGGACGCCCGGGCTGTTCGGCTCGGCGCGGATGAGCGATCCGCCGGGGGCTCAGCCGGGCGATCAGCCGGGCGGTGACCGGCCGGGCGCTGGCCGGGAGACCGAGCTCCGCGGTCTGCTGCCGGCCCGGCGTGCGGCGATGGAGCCGCTTGGCCGGGTGATGGGCGCCGACGGGCAGGTCGTGGTCACGCTGCGGTCCGTCCGCGCGGGGACCGTGCCGGGCGAGGCCCTCGGCTGTCTGGACCGGGAGCGGCTGGCCGCGGCCGTGACCGGGCTGCGGCGCACAGGAGCGACGTCCGTCCGCGTCACCGATGACGGCGTCCGGGCCGAACTGCCGCCCGGAAGCCGCGGAACCGTCGTCCTCGCCGCACCCCGGATCGCGGGCTGGAGCTGCGAGGGGCGCCCCGCCGACTCGTATCTGGGACTGGTCGCCGTGCCGGTACCCGCCCACGGCACATCCGTCGACTGCGCGTTCCGTCCCCCCGGCCTGCGGGCCGGTTCGGCGGTCGGAGCGGGCGCGCTGCTCGTGCCGGCCGGGGCGGTGGTGTGGGGTGCGCTGGTGCGACGACGCGCCGGGCGGCAGGACCTTGGACTGGCGGGACCGGACTGACCCGGCCCCCGCCCGCGGCAGGTCCGTCGACGGCACGTCCCGTCAGACCGGCCTGCGGGCGGGAGCGACGGTGGGGAGTTCGGGGTGGTCGATCAGTCAGCCATGACCGGCGGCCTCAGTTCCCCACGATCGCGACCGGGGCGTCCCAGGCGTTCCGGTCGATCGTGAGCGTGCCACCGGTGTGTGTCACCTTCTTGTTGACGGCGTACTGGTGACCGCGGCGGTGCCCGGTGTACAGCGTCGAGGCGTACGGGAAGCCCGTGGTGGTGGAGTACACGTCGTCGTAACGGGCGTACCAGAGGATCTCCGGCAGGTCCGTGCGGTTCGTGGCGTTGGCCACGACGGCGGCGCTGGAGTTGCTGAAGCCGTAGAAGCCGGACCAGTACCCCTTGGCCTTGACCGTCTTGTCGAACGATCGGATGTACGAGAGCACCGTGTTCACGCAGGAGGTGTTCTTCGGGTCGAAGTACTCCATGTCGAGGTAGACCGGGCTGCCCGGCTTCATGCCGAGCGCGGCCTCCTTCGCCACGGCGTCGTTGGCGTCGGTGACGGCCAGTGAGGTGGCGTTGGCGGCGGTCATCTTCTCGGGGTTGGCGCTCGTCTGGCACGGCGGCTGCGCGCCGACGTACAGCGGGACGAGCTTCCAGCCGGTGGCGCTGACGGCCTTCACCCAGGAGGCGGTGAGGTTGGGCTGCGCGCAGCCGCGGTTCTTACCGCCGACGTACACGGCGGCACCGTGGTAGACGGAGGAGCTGTACCAGCCCTTCATGGTGGTCAGCGACGGCGCGGTGCAGGTGTCGAAGACATGCCCGGTGTAGATCTTCGGCGCGGGCCTGGCGACCGTGGTGGCGGTGGCGGCCTCGGCGGCGAACGCACCACCGGCGAGAACAGCGACGCCCGCCACGGCCATGGAGATGCGGCGACGCTTCTTGGATATGCGGTGAGAAGGCACAGAGACCTCGACAGTGCTCGGAAGAAGGATCGAAAGAAGTGAGAGGCCGACGGGGCAGGCGAGTCGTCAGCCGGCCCGGCGGCAGATCACAGTCTCACGCCGTGATCGACGTTTCGCCGACGAATGGGGCATTCCGTGCAGCAATTGCAGAAATTTGGCGTGCTCATTGCTTTCACGGCCCATGCCGAGGCCGGCGCGAGCCGCGACCTGTCGCCCTGCGCGGTCCGTGTTTGAACCTCCTCACGGAAACGGCAGGAACGCGTTCCTGCCGCGCGCCGCCGTGGAGCCAAGGCTGACGGAATGCTGTCGACCTCGGCGCCGTTCCCGCCCACACGTCCTCCGTGCTGCTGCGCCGACGCCCCCGCCCAAGGGCTGTCCCGTAATCCCTGGCGGGACCGGACTGACCGAGCTCGTCCCGTCGCGTCGGCGGGACCGGACCGACCGGCCCCGTCCGGTCCGCTCAGCCGCCGCGGACCTGCACCTGGCGATCGAGCTGGCGGCGCAGCTCCACCGGCAGCGGGTGGTGCGGCCCGTACATCCGCTCGGTGTCGTACAGCAGCGCCTGGAGCTGCCCGCGCGCCGCCGCGTGGTCGCCGACCGCGAGCAGCAGATAACCGATGCGCTGACGGATCTCGAAGGAACGGGCCGGGTCGTTGCCCGCCGCGTACTGGTTCTCGTAGTACGGCAGGACCGCGCGGTACTCCGCGAGCGCGGCGGCCGGTTCGCCCAGCTGCTCCAGGCACTGCGCCGCGTCGTAGCGGTACTGCAGCGTCTGGGTGTCGGCCGGGCCGGCCTCCGCCGCGCGGTCGTCGGCGAGGCGGCGCAGTTCGGGCAGGGCACGACGGTACTGGCCGTCGTCCATGAGCGTCGCCGCGTACTGCTTGCGCAGGATGCGGACCACCGGCGAACCCTCACCGTGCTGTTCGGCCGCGGCCGGGAGGATGCCACCGAGGATGTCCACGGCCTGGGTGATCCTGCCCTGCCCGAGCAGCTGTTTCACCTCGTCGACGGCGGCCGCGACATCCGGTTTGGCGGCCACCGGTGCCGGCTGCGCGGCGGGCGGGGTGGTGACGAGGTCGGGCCACGGGGCGTGCGGCCGCAGAAACGGCCGGGTCGGGTCGAGCGGGCCGGACAGCAGCCCGCTGGAGCGGGACGGAAGGAGCGGCGTGAGGTGTTCGTACACCTCCTGGGCGCTCGCCGGACGGTGCTGCGGATCCTTGGCGAGCAGCCGCAGCACGAGTGCCTCGAGAGGCTCGGGGATCTCGGGCCGGATCTGCCGGACCGGGAGCGGCGGCTCGTAGAGGTGGCGGTGCAGCACACCGAGGGCGGTGGAACCGGCGAACGGCACGTCCCCGCTGAGCAGTTCGTGCAGGAGCACGCCGAGCGCGTACAGGTCGGTGTACGGACCGACGGCGCCGCCCATCGCCTGCTCCGGCGCCATGTAGGCCGGGGAACCGATCGGCGTACCGGTGTGGGTGAGGCGCGTGGTGTCGTTGTCCAGGACGGAGGCGACGCCCAGGTCCAGGACGGTGATCGTGCCGTCCGGGCGCACCATCAGATTGCGGGGCTTGAGGTCGCGGTGGACGATCGGCACGGCGTGCACGGCGGAGAGCGCGGCGCAGAGCTGGGCGGCCACGGCGACGGACCACTGCCAGGGGTACGGGTCGTGCTCGGCGAGATGGTCGGCGAGGTCGGAGCCTTCGACGTGCTGCATGACGAGGAACAGGTCGTCGCCGTCACTGCCCGCGTCATGGACGGTGACCAGGCCCGGATGGTCGACCTGGGCGGTGACCCGGCACTCGCGCACGAACCGGCGCCGCAGCTCGTCGGCGGCGCCGCTGCCGCCGGGACCGGCGACCCGGTCGGGCCGGAGCAGCTTCACCGCGACCCTGCGGTCGAGGCGCTGGTCGTAGGCCGTCCAGACCTGGCCCATGCCGCCCTGGCCCAGGATGGTCGCCAGCTCGTACCGCCCGGCGATGACGCGTCCGTTCAACGGTCCTCCTCCTTGCGGAGGTAGTCGCTCAGCTCGTCGAGCTCGGCGCGGACCTGGTCGATGCGGTGGGGCGGGGTGGGCCCGGACGCGTGCGGCACGGGCGGGGGCTGGGGAGGCTGCTGCTGGGGCTGCGAAGGCTGGGAGTAGGGCTGCCGCTGGGGCTGGGGCTGGGGCTGGGGCTGGGGCTGGTACTGCGGCGGCTGATGCTGCGGGTACTGGGGCGGCTGAGCGGGCAGCGGCTGCCGTACGGGCATGGTCGTGTACCCGTACCCCGGCGGCAGGTAGCCGCGGGCGCCGAACTGCTCCTTCCTGAGCTGCTCGTAGTGGCGGATGTCCCCGACCAGGTAGTACGCGGGGGCGGCCACCATCGCCAGCAACAACAGCGGTATGAGGACGTTGTCGACGCCACTGGGGTCGTCGCTGCCCTCCCTGCCGATGATCGGCAGGAGCACACAGATCAGCACGAAACCGGCCCCGGTCAACCACCAGTCGGACGTCTTGCGGCGCACGATCGCGAGGCGCAGCAACGGAGTCCACAGCAGCAGGCCGATCGAGCCCACCGCGAGCACGACGAACAGCACACGCATCGACACGATCCAGGCCCGGCTGGGCATCCGACGCGGCGGCATCGGCGTCGGCGTCGGCGGATGACCCGGGGCGTACATGGCTGCTCCTGGTACCTGGTCGGGGAAGTGCTGAACGCACCCGTCAGCGCGCGCAGATCTGGCAGACCTGAGCGTAAAGGGCGACACCGACAACGGTCCCGGGGTTGTACGGAACCGTTGTGGTTCAGCTCACTTCGGCGTGACCGTACCGTCCGTCAGCCCGTCGTACATCCCCTGGACCAGCTGTCCGCCGAGCCGGCCGGTCAGCCGGAGCGCGTCCTCGAACGCGGCGAGGGCGCGGAACTGCGCCCCGTACCGCTGCTGTTCCGCGAGCGGCAGGCGCGGCAGCTGGAGGCGGCGGGCGTCGAGCCGGGTCGCGGTAGACGCGTAACTGCTGGCCTGCCGGTTGTTGGCGGTGCCGCGCAGGAAGCCGGCGAGGAACCACGGGTCCAGGGCCGCCGGATCGGGGCGCAGCAGCTGAAGGTTGCGGCCAAGCGCGGCGCCCGCGGTGGCCTCGTCGATCACCCGGGCGACGGTGCCGCCGCCGAGTACGGGGACGACGACGTCACCGGGCTCGACGAGGACCGGCTCCTCGGGCGGCCGGTCGGTGTTCGCGGGGGTGGCGGGAAGCGTTCCGGAGGGGGCGGCGGAGCCGAGGACGTCGTATTCCGTGAGGACGGGCCCGGGTCCGGTGCCGGAGCCGCCGGCACGGAGCTGGAGGGCGCCGGCACGGGCGAGTTCGCCGACGGTGGTGAGGGGCCAGCGGGCCGGGTCGGAGAGGTCCGCGAGCGGCGGGGTGAGAGTGGTGGTCAGCCGCAGCGTCTCGGTCAGCCGGTCCCGTACGCGGGTGAGTTCGGCGGGTCCGCCACCGGCCGTCGGCGGGGGCAGATGGCGGGCGGGGGCCAGGTCCACGTCGTCGTCGAGGAGTTCGATGACGGGGACGACCCGGCTGACACCCGGCCGGTCCCGGCCGGTTCGGCCGACGGCGGTATCGGACCCCGCTCCGGTCCGATCCGCGCGGTCGAACGACTCCCAGGCGTCCAGCACGGCGCTGCGCACCGCCTGCCAGTCGAGCCGGTCACGCCCGCCCGAAGCGGGGGCGGCAGCGGTCGCCGCAGCCGGTTCGGCGGGCTCGGCGGTGTCCACGAGCAGCAGCTCGGGCGAGGGGCGGACACCGGCGCCGGGCTTGCGCAGCACCCAGAGGTGGAGCGGAATGCCGTACGGGGGTGCGGCGCCGGCCGGGAGGGCGACGACGGCGCGAAGGGCGCCGCGGCGCAGCAGATCGGCGCGGATCCGACGGCCGGAACGGCGCGACGCGGCGGCCGGAGGCATCAGCAGAACGGCGGTGCCGCCCTCGCGCAGATGGGCCAGGGCGTGCTGGACCCAGGCGAGTTCGGACTCCGTACGGGCGGGGAAGCCGTACTCCCAGCGGGGGTCGTAGGCGAGCTCGTCGTGCCCCCAGTTGCGCTCGTTGAACGGCGGGTGGCAGAGCACGGCGTCGACAGCAAGCTGCGGGAACGCATCGGCACGCAGGGTGTCGCCGGTCCGCACGGCGAGCGCGCAGCTCTCGGCGGTGGAGTTCAGGGCGAGACGGAGCGCGGTGAGCGCGGCGAGGTCGGGGTCGGCGTCCTGCGCGTACAGGGCGGTCGGACGGCTGAGGGCGCGCAGCAGGGCGCCGGTGCCCGTGGCCGGGTCGAGGACCGTACGGGCGGCCCGGCTGCCCGTCTCCACGAGGGCGGCCATCAGTTCGGCAAGGCCCGGCGGGGTGAGGGTGAACTGGCGCGGGTTGGCGTCGAGCTGGCGGCCGAGCAGGAACTCGAAGGCCTGGCGGGCGCCGCTCTCGGCGGCGAGTTCGGCGGCGGCGCGCAGCAGGGGAACGGACGGAAGGAGTTCGTCGGTGGTGGGGGTGTGAACCGCGCGTACGTATCCACTCGTCCCGTCTCCACTCTTGTCGCGCTCGTCGGTGGCCGGACCGAAGCGTGCGGTGAGCAGATCGTTCAGGGCCAGGTGCAGCACCTTGGCCATCCGCCCGTCCGACACGGCGGTGATCTCCAGCCAGGCGGTGGGCCTGTCCCGGACGAGCAGCAGGGCGCAGCCCGTGTGGACGAGGGCGGGGACGGCGCCGGCCGGGTGTCCGGCCAGCTGCTGCCAGACCCGTTCACGGAGTGGGACCTCGGCGAGCTTCCCCTGGTCGCGCAGCCATTGTTCGACTTCGGGCAGGGCGAAGGACGGGCTGGTCTCGGTGCCGCCGACCGGCTTGGGGAAGTCGGCGTGGCGGCGTCGCCAGTTGCTGACGGCGGCGCGACCCACCCCCGCGAGCCGGGCGATCCCGGCCGCGGTCACCTCTGTCGAGTTCTCCGGCACTGACTGTCTCCCTGGTCCTGGGCGTCCTGGTCGTGATCCGTCCGCGCTCTCTGCTCTGTGTAGCCGAGCATACCGAGCCGTTCTTACGACATCGATTCACACCGTGCACGAGTCTGTTTCGCGTGAATCGTGTTGACTCGGTTCACAAGCCCTGCTGTTATTGACCTGTCGCTACACCAAGCGGCGCAGCATTTCCGCTCACCACTCATCCCTGCACTTGCCGGAGGGCACAGCCATGTCCCAGTTCACGCAGCCGCCGCAGTCCCCGCAGCCCCAGCAGCCGTACGCCCCGGCCCAGACGCCGGGCCTGCGCCCGGCCCGCAACGGGCTCGGCATCTCGGCGCTGATCCTCGGCATCATCGGCGCCGTCTCGGGCCTGATCCCGTTCCTCTTCTGGCTGGCGGGCATCCTCGGCGTCATCGCCCTGGTCCTCGGCCTGGTCGGCCGGGGTCGGGTCAAGCGCGGCGACGCCACCAACAAGGGCGCGACCACGTTCGGCGCCGTCCTCGGCCTGATCGCGCTGATCCTCTCGGTGGTCGGTGCGGTCATCACGTTCAAGGCAGTGGGCGACGCGGTGGACGAACTCGACAAGGCCGTGTCGGACACCACGGCCACCTCCGGGCCGAAGGCCGGCGACACGGGCTCCGGAAAGGACAAGGGCAAGAACTCCGGGGGCAACGAGAAGCCGGACGCCGGGAAGGCGCTGGAGGCCGGTGACTCGGCCGTCTACGACGACGATCTGACGGTCACGGTCGGCGACGCGACCTCGTACACGCCCGACTCGTTCGCCGCCGGTCACACAAAAAACAACAAGACGTACCGGATCGCCGTCGTCATCGAGAACGCGGGCAAGGAGAAGTTCGATTCGGCGCTCGTCAACGTCGAGGCGCGGGCGGGCAAGGACGGTGTGAACGCCGAGCAGATCTTCGACGGCAAGGTCGGCGAGGGCTTCAGCGGCACGGTCCTGCCGGGCAAGAAGGTCACCGTCCAGTTCGCCTTCGACGCCCCGGCGGACGCCAAGAACCTGACCGTCGAGGTCAACCCCGGCTTCACGTACGACGCCACCCAGTGGGACCTGAAGCTCTAGACCGCCCCGCCCCACCCTGCCCCTCCCCGACCGGAGCCCGACCATGCGCCCTCTCGCCCGGATCGCCGCAACCGCTCTGCGCACCGCAACAGCGACGCTCTGCACCGTCACGGCCCTGGCCCTCACGGCCTGCGACCCGGTGTTCGCCCAGCAGCAGGACACCGGGGCGTTCGCCCGGCTGACGGGACCCGAAGTCGCCAACAAGGCCCTCGCGGCGACCCGGGCCGCCACGTCGGTACGGATCACCGTGGAAGCGAAGGCGCCCGACGGCACCCCGGTCGAGGCTTACGTGGCCACCGACATCAGGGGCGCGTGCACGGTGACCCTGTCCATGGGCGCGGCAGGCACGATGGACCTGGTCAGGACCGGCGGCACGGTCTACACCCAGTCCGACGAGGCGATGCTGCGGGCGGCGTCCGCGGGCCGGCCGCGCACGGACGCCGAGGTCAAGAAACTGACGGGCCGCTGGGTGAAGGCAGGCGACGCCGACAGGTTCACGGCGCAGACCCTGAGCTACTGCGACCGGAAGGGTTTCCTCGACCGCCTGGCGGAGAACAGCGACTCCGCGCGCAAGGGGAGGGCAACCACTGTCGACTCCACGCCCGCTCTGTCCCTCACCGGCCGGGCAGGCAGGGGGTCATGGCAGGCGGCGGTCGCCACGGAGGGCAGGCCCCACCTCCTGAAGCTGCGCTTCAGCACCGGGACCCCGCTCACCGTCGAGTTCACCGAGTTCGACAAACCGTTCACGGTAAAGAGACCGGCCATCTGACACACGGACCCGCCTGTACACACACGTACAGGCGGGTCGTTCGTTTTCACACCCGGTGCCGCACCCACACATTGGGCTCCACATACACCGCATATCCGTGCGCCGCCGAACAGTGCACCGGCACCAACGCCCCCGGAACCTCCACCGGACCGTCCTCGTCGAACGGCAGCCCGGTCCAGGACCGCCACCGCTCGAGGGAGCCCGACACCGTCATGGACACCGGCGCCACCGCCTCGATCACACCGCCCGCCCGCACATGGACGCGCAGCCACGGGTCGTACGGAAGCCCGTCCTCCGCCCGGGTCCGGCGGGCGTACTCCTCCATCGGAGCCGAGGCGTCCAGGTGCTTGGCGCTCGGCCGCACCGGGGCGACGAGCTCCCGGAACCCGAGCCTTCCGGCGTTGTCCCGCATCGCGGCGACCATCTGCCCCGAAATCCCCTCCCCCTGCCGCCCCTTGGCGACGGCGATCTCGACCGCGCCGACCGTGTCCGGCGTACGCCCACGCCGCAGGTCGGAGAAGGCCCACAGCAGCGACTGGTCCCAGCCGCCCTCGGGCAACTCCCCACGCCCCGGTGCGTGCAGCGCGAACGGCACGCTGTACGCCCGTGCGACCACGTCACCGTCCGGGTCCGTCGCAACGAGCGCGTACTCCGGGAACTCGACGGCGAGTCTCGGGTAGTTCGCCCACCCGACGAGGTCCTCCAGGACGAACTCCGGCCAGGTCTCGGGCATCTCCTGCATGGGCCCGGCGAGATCGGGGCGCGCGGCGAGGGTGGTGATCTTCAGCTCCATCCACCACACGCTAGGCAGCGGAACTCCCGAAGCCGACGTGTTTACCGATGCCCCCGCTGCACGGCCGCGGCCGCGTGACCGTGCGTACGCCCGGCACCGTCCGGCCCCGTCAGCGCCGGAGCCGCCAGGAAAGGCGTCTGCCTCCAGGGCCTCGTGCGTGTCCCCTTCTCAGCGGCCCGACGCCGTCAACCGCCGCGCTGCGCCAGCATCGCCCGCTTGTGCGAGAGTCCTCAGAGCGTCCCGGAGCCGGTCACGTTCTCCCAGGTCACTGAGGTGCTATCGGCAATGGATGCTGATGCTGAGTCATGGCGTTTTGCGGTGCGGTCTTCCCAGAGCGGAACAGGCCGAGGGCCGAGGCTGACGCGCCCCGGCTTCTCTTTCAGCCTCCGCACTGCCGCAGCATCATCTGCTTGTCCGCGGCCGTCACGGGCATCTCGTACTTCACAGCGACCTGAGCGAAGCGGACTGCATACGCGCACCGGACCGACTTGTTCGGCGGGAGCCAGGACGCAGGGCCGGAGTCCCCCTTGGCCGAGTTGGCACGCCCCTCCACCGGAATCAGATTGAGCACGTCGTTCGCGAGTTGCTTGCGCTTGGCCTCCGCCCAACGGGACGAGCCCATTTGCCAGCTGTACGACAACGGCACCACGTGTTATCCGCACCCTGAATTGAATGCCGTTGACGTCTGCGACAGATGGTGGATGGCCGTTTCCTTTCCGTCAGCTTTCCGTTATCCGGTACAGCGACTGTCTGCCGCTGACAGCGATGACATGCAGGAGGAAGTGTTGGCGATCACGCAACGGGTGGCGATCGGGGAGGGGGCTACGTGGACGGTCCTCGCGGGTGACTACCGGGTCGCGGAGCCGATCGAGCAGTATCTCGAGTACCTGAGGTCGACCGACAGCTCACCCAACACGATCAAGAGCTACGCCAGAGGTCTCGCCCTCTGGTGGTCCTTCCTGGAACACCGATCGCAGGCGTGGGACGCCGTCGGTGTGACCGAACTCGGAACATTCGTAGGGCAGTTACGGAGAAAGAGCGTGGCGGAGGAGGTCGTGCCGCTTCGGCTTCAGGAGCGGGCCGCCGACGCCACGGTCGCAAGCCGGATCAGAGCGGTAATGGGCTTCTACCGCTATCACGCGGCGCGTGGGGTCGAGGTCGCGGGCCAGTTGTACGAGACGGTGCACGCCCGGCCGGGCAGCTATCTGCCGTTCCTGGAGCATGTGGCGCGCAAGCACGGACGGCGATCGAGTGTGGTGAAGGTAAGGGTCCGGGCGAAGCCCGTCCCTGTTCTTCTTCCCGGACAGATGACGTCACTCCGCGAGGCGGAGGCGTCCTGGGACCCGGCGGACGGCATCTGGTCGGGTGAGCTGCGCTACCGGCTGTTGTGGATGCTGTTGGAGGAGACCGGGCTGCGGCTCGGCGAGGCGCTGGGGCTGCGTCACCGCGACTGGAAAACCGGGACCGGCACAACCGCCCAGATCGAGGTTGTCCACCAGGAGGGCCATCCCTATGGTTTGCGGGCCAAGAGCGGCTACCGGCGGATCTTCATCGGCTCAGCACTGGACCGGCTGTACGGGGACTGGGTGTGGGCCCTGTGCGAGGCCGGCGCCGATGTCGAGCTGGACGACTGGGACGGCGCGTACATCTTCTGCAACCTGCATCGCGGTCGCCGCTTCGCTCCGCTGAGGCCGGAGAGCGTCTACAAGCACCTGAACGCGAGGAAATCCCAACTCTCGGCGCTGCCAGTGGAGATGACCCCTCACTGGTACCGCCACACGCATGCCACCGCCTTGCTGCTGGCCGGAGTTCCGATGCATGTCGTCAGCCGCAGACTCGGACACGCCGATGTTCAGACCACGATCAACACCTACGCCCATGTGACCGAGGATGCCGAGCTTCGGGCGTGCGCGGACTGGCAGAAGATCACGCAGTCCTGGGGGAGCTGGAATGAACGCTGAACCGACCATTCTCCCGGCCGCTGGAGCGCGGGTACTGCCGTCGCCACGGACCGAGGGGCGGAAGCGCCTGGACAAGCGGGACCCTCGCCTGTCGATCGCTCAGCTCTTCAGCGAGGAGCGGGCCCGGCAGCTGTGGGAGAGCCTGCCGGAGGAGCACCGCCGAGACCACTTTGATGCCACGAACATGCCCGAGGACTACGGACAGGCCTTCGCCACGCGGACCATTGACAGCGAGCGCGGCTGGTTCACGCAGGCGCTCAGCTTCCGAGGTCTGCCCGAGCCGATGGTGTGGGAGCTCGCTTGGTGCGTCCACCAGCAGGTTGCCGACGGATACTCCATCAACATCGATCGCTTCCAAAAGCTTCGGCGGGGACTGAACCTGGCCATCGAACACGGTGGCCCGTCGGTGCATTCCGTCAGATCGCTCACGACGCTCACGCACGAAGAATGGGCACGGGAGGTGCGGGGTGCGGTGATGCGCACCGACACTTCGCCCACCGCGAATCTCTCCACCCTCGTCCTGCACAGCGTCAAGCATATTCAGGATCGGCTGGCCTACGCCTATCACGACGGCGAGTGGTGGCGGCTGAACGTGTGGAATCCGGGCCTGGACCGGCGCATTCCTCAGAGGGAGCACGAGCCCAGCGGCCGGAAGTTGGCCAACTTCAGCCAGCTGACCACGGACTGGTTCCGGGAGGCTGCGAAATGGTGGCTGTCGGTCCAGCTCTCGACTGAGCAGTACGTGTGGTCGTCGGTGAAGAGCCGGCTGGACCATCTGAAGTGGTTCCAGTGGTACATCGACCAGGCGGGCTGCGCGGGCCCTCAACTGGTCGGCTCACCGGAGGAACTGCGTCCCTGGTTGCGTGGGCTCGTGGACTCCCTGAACAGCCATGTCGCCATAACCGGGCCGAACAAGGGCGGAAAGCTCGCGAAGAACAGCCGTCGGGGGCCGCTGGTGACCATCGAGGTGTTCTACCGCTGGATGTACGACAACCGGGCAGAGGCGGTCTCAGTGCTCGGCGAGCCGCGTTGGGCACGGCTCGGTCTCCATCACACGGTGCTGTTCCGCCTGGAGGACAAGCCCAGACTGACCAACCAGCTCCCCGACGACATGGCACTCGAGGACGAGGTGATCAGCCAGATCGCCGCAGGCTCCGGCGCCCTTGCCGCGCCCAAGGCCGAGGGCGGCCTCGACGATCGGCAGGCATTCCACGCGCTCATGCTCCTGATCCGCACCGGCCGCCGGATGAACGAGGTCCTGATGATGGACTTCGAACCGCTCCTGCCGCTCCTGACCGCCGGCAAGGAGGACAGTCAGGGGCCGGACGGCTTCGTCGCGCGTCTGCGCTACCAGCAGACGAAGATCACGGGCGGAGATCCGCCGACCATTCCGGTGGACCAGGAGGTCGTAGACATCATTCGTGTCCAACAGCAGTGGGCACGGGAATTCGTCGCCACGCACGGCGCGCCGGAGGGGACAGTCCCCCGCTACCTCTTCCTGGGGATCCAGAACAACCGGCTCGGCCTCCGCCCCTATGCTTCGGCAACCTTTCACATGCGACTCAGTGCGCTGACCGGCATGCTCACCATCACAGACAGCGTCGGGCGCGCGGTAGCCATCTCCAAGACCCATACATTCCGGCACACCCGCGCTACCGACCTGATCAATGCGGGAGTGCCGATCCACGTGGTCATGCGCTATCTCGGACACCTGACCCCGGCCATGACCATGCATTACGCGAAGACCCTTGCCGTCACTGCCGAGCGCGAGTTCCTCCGCTACAAGAAGGTGACGGCCGACGGCCGGACTGCCGAGGTGAATCCGAGCGACCTCTACGACCTCCTGCACCTGGACCAACGAGCCGACCGCGTCCTTCCGAACGGCTGGTGCATGCTGCCGCCCCGGCAGGTCTGTTCCAAGGGGAACGCCTGCCTGACCTGCGACAAGTTCGTCACCGACGCCAGCCATCGCGACGAACTGCAGCACCAGCTCCAACAGTCGGAAGGGCTGATCGCCCGCCGCCAGACCCAGTTCACCGCCCGCCACGGCGAACCGATGGGCGAGGACAACGTCTGGCTCGCCGGTCGCCTCGCCGAGACCCGTGCCCTCACCAAGGTCCTTGTCGCCCTGGACCAGGTCAGCGTCCACGAGGACGGACAGCTCCGGGCCGTTCGCGGAGCGGGCGCGGCTGACCGGCCCGAACCGCTGCCTGCTACTCAACGACAGGAGCCGACCGCATGACGCCACTGCCCGACCACCTCCAGCAGGCCACCCGCGCCCGGAGCCAGGGGGCCGAGAAACGAGCTCGCACAGCCCTCGCTGAACTGGCCAAGGCCGGTAAGCCCGTCAGCTTCACCGCCGTGGCCCGCCAGGCCGGGGTGAGCACCGACTTCCTCTACCGGAGCCCAGAACTGCGCAACCAGATCGAGCGATACCGCACCAAGGCCGGATCGGCTCCGGCAGCTCTTTCAGATCCGCCGGGCGACTCGTCGACCTCCGCCGCCGTGAGGGCGCTCAGTGCCCGTCTCACCCGTCAGCAGCAGGTCCACCACGAGGAGGTGGCCAGGCTCCGCAAGGCCCTGGAAGTCGCGCAGGGCGAGAACCTCGACCTCCGTAGGCGCCTGGCCCGCTACGAAGCCGATTGAACAGGTGACGACGCCACACAAGGGTCAACTCATCGACGCGCTCCAGCCGTCACTGGTCACGATGAGCAGAGCCCCCCGGTGCAGGTCGAGGCTACAGGCGGCAGTGGGCTTCCCCACCTGGAAGAACGGGCCGGGGCCCTGGAAGGCGACGGTGTCCAGGTGGAAGGCATCGGGTTCGGTGCAGCTGACGGTACGCAGCCTCCAAGGTGCCGAGGAGTCCTCGCCTGACCGGGGCGGCAGGGCGAGCTGGAGCTGCGCGGTGGCCGGACGCTCCGTGCCGTAGTCGGTGTGCCCCGCGGTCCAGGAAGCCATAATGAGGGCGGCCTGTGGGGGCACACCAGGTGCGGGTGGGCTGTCGGTGAGGGAGTGGGGAGTTCGTCGGCCCGTCTGCGGGACCGCAAGGAGGTCCGAGCGGCCGGCACGCGCCTTGAGTATGCCCGCGAACCAGCGGGTCAGTGTCGGGCCACCCTGGTCAGCCCAGGTTCGGATCACTTTACGGAAGGCTGTCTCGCGGTGGCGGGAGCCGCTTCGAGATCCCGCGTCCAGGATCGCCTCGCCCGCTCGGGAGAAGGCCCGGCACAGGTCGAGGACGGGGACATGATCGGCGTGGTCGGCGTAGCGCACCGAACGCAATTCCCACATGGCGTGGCGCAGAAGGACGGCGGCAGCACGGGCATCGGTTCCCAAGTCCGCAGCGGGGGGCTGGCGCAGGCGGCTCGGGCGGCCGGTGCGGGGCGGGGTGACGGCGTCCGCGTGCCGTCCGGCAGACGATAGGTGCCATGAGCGGTCGTCAAGGCGGTACTCGCCAGCGGTGGCGCGGAGTCGGCCGCCCGTGCCCAGGGATATCGCGGTCTCCGGCAAACCAGCGTCCAGGACCACGCCCCGCTTGTAGGAGAGGTCAAAGACGGCATCGGTGACGCCATCCAGCCAAACGTTCAGCAGGGCAGGTGGCGCGGGCGCGTCCTCCCCGACGGCGAACATGCGGTCAACAACCAACTGCAGGAAGGTGGTCAGGCGAGTACCGGCACGCTCTACTTGAAGGTGGCGGACGGACGCCGTCGCCAGGTCGTAGTCGGGGGCCAGATCGTCCACGCTCTGGCGGGTGAGTCGGGACTGCGGTGGCATGACGTGTCCGAGGTAGTCGCGGCCCGGGATGTACGGCTCGGCCGGCGGTAGGAGCGACCCGATGTCGTAGCCGGCGA
This sequence comes from Streptomyces sp. NPDC005181, assembly GCF_040608395.1. Classification (NCBI taxonomy): domain Bacteria; kingdom Bacillati; phylum Actinomycetota; class Actinomycetes; order Kitasatosporales; family Streptomycetaceae; genus Streptomyces; species Streptomyces sp. NPDC005181. The sequence goes on along the minus strand of NZ_JBEXID010000009.1, from coordinate 58,580 downwards.
TCGCGGCCTGCTCGGTCATCCAGCTGCGCCGCCGCTCTCCGAGGCCCGCCATCCACTCCAGCGCCGTCATCGCCCGGCGCTCGCGTTCATCGGCGTCGGACGTGCTTACGGCCCAGAACAGCGGAAACAGGTTGTTGTCCCACACATCCGCTGCCGCACGAATCGTTTCCCGGTCGAACTGGCGGACCTCTGCAGCGGCCTCCGCAATCTGCTCCACCGAGCGGTCCAACAGTGCCACCAGCGCGGAAGCGGCCGACGTACGGCTTTCCGGCAAACACAGCGAGTCGGACAGTGGACGGGTACGTCTGGCCATGGCGTGATCCTCGCATACCGCCGTATCCACCCCGCGGGATAGCGTCAGCGGTATACCGCTGAGGCTATGAGCTGCTTGGTCATCAACTCATAGGACAAGGCCCGCCAGCCAGCGGCGGGTATCGGCGGCCAAGAGATCTTTCCCGCCGCGTGGCCCGGGATGAATGCGGCCGGGGCGCAGGTCGCGTCGACGAGGTTACGAACCCTCCGTGAACGCGGTGGCATGGTCGGCGGCCCACTGGCGAAACGTTCGCGGCGCCGTCCCAAGGATGTCGGCCACGGCACTGGTGACGTACGCGGGCTGACCGACCGCCGCGCTCCACGCGGCGAGCAGCATGTCGACGACCGAGCTGGGCGCCGTGCCCTGGCCTCGCGTGGTGGGCAGACGCAGGTCACGGCATGCCCACATCGCCGCGGTCACGGGTGGCGCTGGAATGGAGAATCCGACCCCCTCCCAGCCGCGAACTGCTCCCGCTCAATACCCTGGTTCGTTGTGATACCTCACCACGCCTCACATGCTTCCCGCCGCCTGCTTCCACTCACCCCGTTTCTGCTGTCGGGCTTGCTCGCCCTGGGCGGGTGCGACATCGGGAACAGTCCGGCAGGACCTTCCCTCCAAACCGGCGCAGCTGCCGACGGAGCAGCGCTGCAAGCCGTCGGAGAACTCACGGTAAAAGGGCGGGCACCCAAGACGGGATACGACCGAGAGAAGTTCGGCCCCGCCTGGGCGGACACCGATCACAACGGCTGCGGAACCCGTGACGATGTCCTCGCGCATCAGTTGACGTCCGTATCCCGGGATTCGGACGGGTGCAAAGTGCTGCGCGGAGTCCTCGATCCCGATCCCTACACCGGAACCCGTATCACCTACATACGCGGTCACAGCAAGGTCGACATAGACCACCTCGTCGCACTTTCGGACGCCTGGCAGAAGGGCGCTCAGCAGTGGAGCGACAGCAAGCGGCGGGCTTTCGCGAACGACTCACTCAATCTCGTGGCTGCCGATTCCTCCACCAACCGCCAGAAGGGGGACGGGGATACGGCAACCTGGCTACCGCCCAACAAGTCCTATCGCTGTGACTACGTGGCGGGGCAGGTCGCGGTCAAGACGAAGTACAGGCTGTGGGTGACACAGCCAGAGAAGGACGCGATGGCGAAAGTGCTCACAGCCTGCCCGAATAAGAAGCTTCCTTCGGGCGGCAATCCGACGGAAGCTGCTGTTGGTTGAGACACCGGACCTCCCTGCCGACGACCTCCATGTGAGACACCCTCGCTTGGGACACTGCTGGTAAGAACGCCCAACGGATCTTCGCCCGGCACATCCACGGCTGGACCTTCGCCACCACCCATCGCACCCTTCTGGCCACCGAAACCGCAATCGTCACGATCATTCAGCGCGTCGCGCTCAGGGTGTTCTGATTCCAGACGCCATCCGTGTCAGCGCCATACCGCTGACGTCACTACAACGGGGAACGTGAGCTCTTGGTCGTCGCGGCTACGGATACCACGTGGTCTATCTGCACCTCAGCGGCCTCTTCCTTGCGCCACTCGATGGTCGTGCCGGTGTATGGGTCCTGCAGCACCATGGCGATGACCACGCAGTCGGAGCCGGCTCGGAAGCGGAGGTTCTGGCCATCGCGACGAATGAGATCGTTTCGAGTGTCACACCCGTTCCTCGCCAGCGGCACGCCGTCGGCCGTGTCCATCCAGGCGTAGCCGAACTTGTTCCGGTCGTAACCCGTCTTGGGCCCCCGCCCCTTCGTGGACAGCTCCTCGATGAGCTTGCGGGCGGCAGCTTTGTCCGCCCCCGTCGTCACGGGCGCAAGCCCGGGCTTCGTACCGTCGGGGTTGCTCAGCGGGCCGGCACCGAAGCCGCCCGGCGACTGCCCGCCGCCCGCCGAGCCGCTGCCGCCGGCGGTCACGTCATGGGGCTCGCAGCCCGCCAGTGCCAGGACCGCCGCCGTGCCCAGGGCAGGCAACATCACTCGGTACGCGTGGGGAGGTATCACTCGAAAGCCGTCCTGACGGGGAAAGTCGAACCCGGGAATCCTACGGACGTCTTCCCCGCTGACGGACGTTCATGGCCGCGATACCCGAGGGATGCGGCCCGAATCACATTCCCCCCCGTCCGCACTCGACGTCATCCGCACCGAGGGCCCGGGCGCCCTGAGCCTGCGCGACCTGGCCCGCCGGGCTGGCGTCTCCCACGCCGCCCCCGCCCACCACTTCAAGGACCGCACGGGCCTGCTCACCGCCATCGCCGCCGAGGGGTTGTGAGCTGCTGTCGGCTAGCTGAGCTGGAGTGAGTTGTAGTGAGTCCTGTCGGTGGCTTGGTGGAGTGGGAACGGGAGTTCCGGGGTCGAATGGGTGACCTTGGTAGCTGGTGCTCGTTGGGCTGGGTGACGGATGTCCGGCCTGGGTGGGGGGTGATGTGGTGGGTGGGTTGCGGGAACCGGCGGCCTCCTTCGTGGTGCCCGGGCCTCGCGGGGCGGCGGTCCGGGACCGTCTGGGGCACCTCACGCCCCAGGACGAGAGGGTGCTGCGTGCGGTCGGTGAGCATCAGGGCGCGCTGGCTTCCCGTGATCTCAAGGCCCGCTGTGCGGAGGGTCTGGAGCACAGTGCGGACACCTGGACAGCGCGTAAGCGGGACCTGACGAAGGAATCGTCGTCGCGGATCGCGGGTGCCATCACCAAGGCCACACATGATCAGTGGGCGCTGGCCCGCCGTTGCCAGGCGGCGCATATCCGGAAGCTGGCAGCCGGGATCAAGACGTTGCGGCACCGCCTGTCCCTCCCGCTCGGTGGGCCCGGGACGAGGCGGGCCGCGGGTGGCTACCGGTCGAAGAACGAGTGGTTCCGCAAGTCCCGCCGACTCGCGGCACTGGAGGCGCGGCATGCTGCCGCTGTCGCCGACTGGCAGGCCGGACGGGTCCGGGCGGTGCGGGGCGGTAGACGTCTCCTCAACACCCGCCACCACCTCACCCAGGCTGGGCTCACCGAGGCCCAGTGGCGGGAACGGTGGGAGGCGGAACGCTGGTTCATCGCTGCCGACGGTGAGTCGGGGAAGCGGTTCGGGAACGAGACGATCCGCGTCACCCCGGACGGCGAAGTGTCCATCAAACTGCCCGTTCCGCTCGCGCACCTGGCCAACGCCAAACACGGCCGGTACATCCTCACCGCCCGTATCGGGTTCGCGCACCGGGGTGCGGAGTGGGCCGACCGCATCACCGCGAACCGGGCAGTGGCCTACCGCATCCACCTCGATACGGAGCGCGGCCGCTGGTACCTCACCGCATCCTGGCAACGCCCCGTCGTGAAGACGGTCCCACTCGTCGCCGCATGCGCCCGGGGCGTGATCGGCGTCGACACCAACGCCGATCACTTCGCCGCCTACCGGCTCGACCAGCACGGCAACCCCATCGGTGACCCGCACCGCTTCCCTTACGACCTATCCGGTTCGGCCGGCCACCGAGACGCGCAGATCCGGCACGCCCTGACCCGCCTGCTGCACTGGACCCAGCAGGTCGGTGCGAAAGCCATAGCCATCGAGGATCTGGACCTCACCGCCGAGAAGACCCGGGAGAAGCACGGGGGCCGGAAGCGGTTCCGGCAGCTCATCTCCGGCATGCCGACCGGCAAGCTCAAGGCCCGGCTGGTGTCCATGGCCGCCGAACAGGGCCTTGCGATCGTCGCGGTCGACCCGGCCTACACCAGCATGTGGGGTGGCCAGCACTGGCAGAAACCGCTGGCCGCCCCACGCCGCACCCTGTCCCGTCACGATGCCGCGGGCATCGCGATCGGACGACGCGCCCTCGGACACCCGATCCGGGATGGGGTATCCCCTGCTCGAACGGAGTTGAGAGCTTGGGGAAGGACGGCACCGCCCCCGCACGACCGGAGTGATCGTGCGGGGCATCGGACCGTCCAGGCCGGACCAGGCGCCCGAAGGCGTGAGGGATCCCGCCCGCCCACCACGGACCGGCTCCCTGGAGGGCCGTCGCCGAGCGGGAAGCGAACGCGGGGGACCAGTGCATCCAACACCGTTCGGGATGCGCCCAGCACGCAGCAGTGGGTCCAAGACTCACTTACGCACACTGGTTAGGAACGGAACGGGCTCTTCGCCGACGCCCTCGCCGACGCGCCGGACCTACGCGAGAGGGGCGTTCGGTACGTGCGGTTCGCGACCGGCCACCCCGCGCACTTCCAGGTGATGTTCCAGCCGGAGCTCCACCACCCGGACGACCCGGAACTCCTCGCGGCGAAGACCCGCGCGGCACAGGCGCTGCGCGCAGGGGCCACCGGCCTCCCCGCCGGGGGACGCGGTGACGACCCGCGGCTCGCCGGCATCGCCGCCTGGTCCCTGGCCCACGGCTACGCCACGCTGCTCCTGAGCGGCAATCTGAACGACCCGCTGGGCGACCGGAACCCCGAGGAGGTGTTCCGGTCGCTCACCGGGCTGTTGTTCACGACCCCAGAATTGTCGTGAGGAACTCCCCGGTCCAGGCCAGCAGCTCGCGGCCGACGACCGGCTTGCCGCCGATCTTGCCGGTGGTCGGCCGCGGGACCAGGATCTGGTGGAGGGCCGGCTTGATCACCGTCTTCGGGTAGAGGCGCTTCAGGCGCAGCTCCTGGGACTCGCGCAGCTCCACCGGGGCGAACCGGATGTTCGGGCCCTGGAGCACGATGTCGCCGACGCCGCAGGCGCGGGCCAGCATCCGCAGGCCCGCGACCAGGAGGAGGTTCTCGACCGGCTGCGGGAGCTTGCCGTAGCGGTCGGTGAGTTCCTCGCGGACCGCCTTGATGTCGTCCTCCGTGGTGGCGGACGCGATCGCGCGGTACGCCTGGAGGCGCAACCGCTCGCCGGGCGCGTAGTCGTGCGGGACGTGTGCGTCGACCGGAAGCTCGATCTTGACCTCCAGCGGCGGCTCCTCCTCCACGCCGCCTTCGAGCGAGGCCCGGTAGTCGGCGACGGCCTCGCCGACCATGCGTACGTACAGGTCGAAGCCGACGCCCGCGATATGGCCGGACTGTTCGCCGCCCAGAAGGTTTCCGGCGCCGCGGATCTCCAGGTCCTTCATGGCCACATACATGCCCGCACCCATCTCCGTGTGCTGGGCGATCGTGGCCAGGCGCTCGTGGGCCGTCTCGGTGAGCGGCTTCTCCGGCGGGTACAGGAAGTACGCGTAACCGCGCTCCCGGCCACGGCCGACGCGGCCGCGCAGCTGGTGGAGCTGGGAGAGGCCGAAGTTGTCGCCGCGCTCCACGATCAGCGTGTTGGCGTTGGAGATGTCGATGCCGGACTCGACGATCGTCGTGGAGACCAGGACGTCGAACTTCTTCTCCCAGAAGTCGACGACAACCTGCTCCAGAGACTGTTCCGACATCTGCCCGTGTGCGGTCGCGATCCGGGCCTCGGGGACGATCTCACGGAGGCGGGCAGCCGCGCGGTCGATGGACTCCACACGGTTGTGGATGTAGAACGCCTGCCCCTCACGCAGCAGTTCACGACGGATGGCCGCGCCGATCTGCTTCTCCTCGTACGGGCCGACGAAGGTCAGGACCGGGTGGCGCTCCTCGGGAGGGGTGGTGATCGTCGACATCTCACGGATGCCGGTGACAGCCATCTCGAGCGTACGGGGGATCGGCGTCGCGGACATGGTGAGGACGTCGACGTTGGCCCGGAGCTTCTTCAGCTGCTCCTTGTGCTCGACGCCGAAGCGCTGCTCCTCGTCGACGATGACCAGCCCCAGGTCCTTGAACTTCGTATCCGCGGAGAACAGGCGGTGCGTGCCGATGACCAGGTCGACGGAGCCCTCGCGCAAGCCCTGAAGGGTCGTCTTGGACTCGGAATCGGACTGGAAGCGGCTCAGCGCCCGCACGCTGACCGGGAATTGGGAGTAGCGCTCGGTGAACGTGCCGTAGTGCTGCTGGACCAGGAGCGTCGTCGGGACGAGAACAGCCACCTGCTTGCCGTCCTGCACCGCCTTGAACGCGGCACGCACCGCGATCTCCGTCTTGCCGTAGCCGACGTCGCCGCAGATCAGCCGGTCCATCGGGACCGACTTCTCCATGTCTTCCTTGACCTCGGCGATCGTGGTGAGCTGGTCCGGCGTCTCCGCGTACGGGAAGGCGTCCTCCAGTTCGCGCTGCCACGGGGTGTCGGGGCCGAAGACATAGCCGGGCGCCGCCATCCGTGCCGAGTACAGCTTGATGAGGTCGGCGGCGATCTCCTTGACCGCCTTCTTGGCGCGCGCCTTGGTCTTCGTCCAGTCGGCGCCGCCGAGCCGGTGCAGGGTGGGGGCCTCGCCGCCGACGTACTTGGTGACCTGCTCCAGCTGGTCGGTCGGGATGTAGAGGCGGTCGCCGGGCTGGCCGCGCTTGGCGGGCGCGTACTCGACGAGGAGGTACTCGCGAGTGGCGCCCTGCACCGTACGCTGCACCATCTCGATGTAGCGCCCCACGCCGTGCTGCTCATGGACGATGTAGTCGCCCGTCTCCAGCGTCAGCGGGTCGATGGTCTTACGGCGGCGGGCCGGCATCCGGCCCAGATCCTTGGTGGCGGTGCGCTGACCGGTCAGGTCCGTCTCGGTGAGCACGGCGAGTTTCAGCGCCGGGTCGACGAAGCCGTGGTCGATCGCACCGCACGAGACATGGACGACGGACGGCGAGATCTCCGCCAGGTCCGCGTCGAGACGGGCCGGGATGCCTTCGCCGCCGAGCACCTCGACCGTACGGGAGGCGAGCCCCTGGCCCTCGGTGACGTACACCGTGCGCCAGCCGTCGGCGAGCCAGCCCTTGGTGTCGGCGAGCGCCCGGGCGGTGTCGCCGCGGTACGACTCCGGGGCGTGCATCGTGAGCTTCAGCGTGTCTTCGTCGAGCTCGGCGTCGGCGGTGAACGGGGAGACCGACCACCACATCATGTCCAGCTCGCGGGCCCGGTCGCGGACGTCCGCGATGGCCCACAGGGAGGCGGCACCGACATCGATCGGGGCCTCGCCGCCACCGGCCGTCGCCGCCCAGGACGCCTGCAGGAACTCCTGGCTGGTGGCGACCAGGTCCGCAGCCCTGGTGCGGACCCGCTCCGGGTCGCAGACCAGCGCCATCGACCCCTTCGGCAACACGTCGAGCAGCAGCTCCATGTCGTCGACGAGGACCGGGGCGAGGGACTCCATGCCCTCCACTGCGATGCCCTCGGCGATCCTGCCGAGCAGTTCTCCCAGCTCCGGGTGGAGTGCGGCGAGCGCGGCGGCCCGTTCGCGTACCTCGTCGGTGAGCAGCAGCTCACGGCAGGGCGGCGCCCACAGCCCGTGCTCGGCGATCTCCAGCGACCGCTGGTCGGCGATCTTGAAGTAGCGGATCTCCTCGACGTCGTCGCCCCAGAACTCCACCCGGAGGGGGTGCTCCTCGGTCGGCGGGAAAACGTCCAAGATGCCACCGCGGACGGCGAACTCGCCGCGCTTCTCGACCAGTTCGACCCGGGAGTACGCGGCTGCCGCGAGCGCATCGACGGTCTTGCCGAGATCGGCGCTCTGGCCGATGCGCAGCGCCACGGGCTCCAGGTCGCCGAGTCCCTTGACCTGCGGCTGCAGCACGGAACGCACCGGTGCGACGACGACGGCGACCGGGCCGGTCTCCGGGTCGTCGGCCCTCGGGTGGGCGAGCCGGCGCAGCACGGCGAGCCGGCGGCCCACCGTGTCGGAGCGCGGGGAGAGCCGCTCGTGCGGCAGGGTCTCCCAGGACGGGAACTCGGCGACGCTGTCCGGGGGCAGCAGCGTCCGCAGGGCGGCGGCCAGGTCCTCGGCCTCCCGCCCGGTCGCGGTGACGGCAAGCACCGTCCGCCCGGCCTCGCGGGCCAGTGCGGCCACGGCGAAGGGGCGGGCGGCGGCAGGGCCGACGAGGTCGACATGCATCCGATGGCCGTCGGTGGCGGCCTTCACCGCTTCGGCGAGTGCCGGGTCACGTACGACGACATCCAGCAGACCGTGCAGGCTCATGAAGGGCTTCCGTCCGGGTTACGAGGGCGAGGTTCCGGCAGCCGGCTGCTGCCAGGGGGCAACGCGAAGGGCCCGACACGTTTCACGGGCCGGGGGTTCCCAGCGTACGACTCCCCTGTGACACCCGCGCCCGCAATCCGGCTCGGCGGGCCGGATCCGGTCGCCCTCCGGCGGAGACCGGCAACGTCCGGCGGCACGTCGTACCCCAGCCGTACCCCAGGCACACCGTGGCGGTACCCCCTGAGGGTGAACACGTTCTCCGGCGTCTTCTCCCGGCGGCCCAGGGGCGCCACACCGGGTGCAGCGGCAACGCATCCAGCCCCGGGGTGTTTGGAGGAACACCCCGGGGCCGGACCCGTCATCCTACGTGGATCTCCGCGGCCGCTATTCGGTGGCGATCGCGTTCAGCACGTTCATCCGGCCTGCCCGGAACGCCGGGACCAGGGCCGCGAACAGGCCGACGAAGGCCGAGCCGACGAAGACCGTGAGGATCGTCGGCCACGGGATCTCCAGCACACCGAGGCCCTCCAGGGCCAGCAGCTTCTGGGCGGCCGTGCCCCAGCCCATGCCCAGGCCGAGGCCGAGCAGGGCGCCGAAGAGGGCGATGACCACCGACTCCAGGCAGATCATGCAGCGCAGCTGGCGGCGCGAGAGACCGATGGCACGCATCAGGCCGATCTCCCGGGTCCGCTCGACCACCGACAGGGCCAGGGTGTTCACCACTCCGAGCACCGCGACGATGATCGCGAGCGCCAGCAGACCGTAGACGATGTTCAGCAGCTGGCCGATCTGGTCCTTCAGGTCCTGCTTGAAGTCGGCCTGGTTCTGAACGGTGTACTGCGGGTACGCGGCGAGGGCGTCCTTGAGGGCGGCGTACGCCTCCTTCTCCTTGCCGTCCTGCGCCTCGGCGAACATGAGCATGTTCTTCGGCATCTTGTCGGCGGGGACGTACTTCTCGGCGGTCGTGATGTTGGTGTACATCGCGCCCTTGTCGACGTTCGTGTCGTCCGAGGTGATCGCGGCAACCTTCAGCTTCGCCGTCTCTCCGTCCTTGAACGCGACGGTGATCCGGTCACCGACCTTGACCTTGTGCCGGGTGGCGTACGCATCGCCGACCGACATGGCGTCCTCGCCGTAGGCGTCGGCCAGGTTCCCGGAGACCGTCTCGCGGCGCAGGTCCTCCCTGTACGTCGGGTCCGCGGCGACGACACCATCGTCCTCGACCGCACCGTCGGGGGCGGTGAGCTCGGCGCTGACCGACTTGTAGTGGGTGATGTGCTCGATACCCGGGACGGCCTCCAGGGCCTTCGCGGCCTGCGGCACGATCGGCTGGGGCGGATTGCCGCTCGGCTGGACGATGAAGTCCACGCCGACCGACCTGTCGAGCTCCTCGGTCGCCGAGGCGACCATCGACGAGCCGACGACAGAGAGGCCGGCGACCAGCGCGAGGCCGATCATCAGGGCCGCTCCGGTCGCTCCGGTTCGCCGCGGGTTGCGCAGCGCGTTGCGCTCCGCCAGCCGTCCGACCGGGCCGAACATCCGCAGCACCACCGTGCTGAGCGCCCGGACCACGAAGCCGGCCAGCAACGGGCCGATCACGATGAAGCCGATCAGGGTGAGGACCACACCCGCACCGAGGAAGAGCGATCCGCTGCTCGCCTCGGCGGCCTGCGCCGCGGTGTACAGGGCGGCGCCACCGGCGGCCGTGAGGACCAGACCGATCAGGGCCCGTACCCGGCCGGCGCGGCCGTCCGCCGGGGTTCCGGCGTCGCGCAGGGCAGCCATCGGGGAGATCTTCCCGGCCCGGCGGGCCGGGACGTACGCGGCGACGACGGTGACGACCACGCCGAGCGACAGTCCGAGCATCGGAGTCGTCCAGGCGATCGTGAGGTCCTCGGTGGACAGGTTCATGCCCATGGAGTTCATGAGCTTCATCAGGCCGACGGCGACACCGATTCCGGCACCGACACCGAGGACGGAGCCGACGATGCCGAGGAACAGCGCCTCGACCAGCACGGACCGGTTGACCTGCCCGCGGCTGGAGCCGATGGCGCGCATCAGGCCGATCTCGCGGGTGCGCTGGGCCACCAGCATCGAGAAGGTGTTGACGATGAGGAAGATGCCGACGAGGAACGCGATTCCGGCGAAGCCGAGCATCGCGTACTTCATCACGTCGAGGAAGGAGCCCATCGAGTCCTTGTTGGCGTCCGCGGCCTCCTGCTGGGTCTGGAGCTTGTACGCGGCGCCGTCACCGAGGGCGGTGGCGACGTTCTGCTTCAACTGCGTGTCACTGACACCGGGTTCGGCGGTGACGGAGATGTGGGTGAAGACACCGGGCTTGCCGAGCAGCTTGGCCTGCGCGGTGGCGGTGTCGAGGTAGACGACGGCCGCACCCGGGTTGGTGACCTTGAAGGAGGCGATACCGCTGATCTTCGCCTTGATGTCGCCGGTGACGGCGATGGTGCGCAGCTCGTCACCGATCTTCAGGTGGTGCTTGGCCGCGGTGTCGGCGTCGACCATGACCTCGGCCGGTCCGCGCGGTGCGTGTCCGGAGGTGATCTCCATCGAACGCAGGTCGTTCTGCGTCCAGTTGCCCGCGATCGTCGGGGCGCCGGTCGAGGAGCCCATGTTCTTGTTGTGGCTGTCGACGACGGTGACGGACATGCTGGTGACCGCGCCCTCGGCGGTCTTCGCCCCGTCCGCCTTCCCGGCCTGCTCGACAGCGGCGGCGGGCAGCGAGACGGGCCTGCCGTTCTGCGGCATTTCGTCGGCGTTCCGTGCGGTCCTGGGGCTGACGGTGACATCGGCCGAGGTCGCCGCGAACAGCTTGTCGAACGTGGTGTTCATCGTGTCGGTGAAGACGAGCGTGCCGCACACGAACGCCACCGACAGCAGGACCGCCACGGCGGAGAGCGCCATCCGTCCCTTGTGCGCAAAGAAGTTGCGCACCGAGGTCTTCCAGATGGTCATGACGTCCGCCCGCGCGCGTCGAAGTCCTTCATGCGGTCGAGGACCTGGTCGGCCGTCGGGTTGTGCATCTCGTCGACGATGCGGCCGTCCGCGAGGTACAGCACCCGGTCCGCGTAGGAGGCGGCCACCGGGTCGTGGGTGACCATGACGATGGTCTGGCCCAGCGCGTCGACCGACTTGCGCAGGAAGGTCAGCACCTCGGCGCCGGCCCGCGAGTCCAGGTTCCCGGTGGGCTCGTCGCCGAAGATGATCTCCGGGCGGGCGGCGAGCGCCCGGGCCACCGCGACGCGCTGCTGCTGGCCGCCGGAGAGCTCGGCGGGCCGGTGCTTCAACCGATCGGCGAGACCGACCGTCTCCACGACCTGCTGCAGCCAGCCGGCGTCCGGCTTACGGCCCGCGATGTCCATCGGCAGTGTGATGTTCTCCAGGGCGTTGAGCGTCGGGAGCAGATTGAACGCCTGGAAGATGAAGCCGATCCGGTCCCGCCGGAGCTGGGTGAGCTTCTTGTCCTTGAGCTTCGTGATCTCGGTTTCGTCGAGGTGGATCTCGCCCGAGGTCACCGTGTCCAGACCGGCCAGGCAGTGCATCAGCGTCGACTTGCCGGAGCCGGACGGGCCCATGATCGCCGTGAACTGTCCGCGGGCGATGTCCACATCGACATGGTCGAGCGCGACGACCCGGGTCTCCTCCGCCCCGTACGCCTTGACGACCTGCCGCGCTCGCGCAGCGACGGCCGTACGCCCTCCAGTGCCCCCGTGCCTGGGAATGGTTACAGCCGTTGTCACGGTAATTCTCCTCATGTCGGTCGATGACAGGACGTCGTTGTGCACGTACCGAGTACGTCGTTGTGCACGTACTGAGTCTGGGGCCCGGAAGCGGCCGGCGCGCTGGTGCCCAGCGCAGTCTTCAGGTGGGGTTTTCCCCACCCCGCCCCCTGCGGTCAGCCGCAATCGCGTTGTAGGACCACGCTAAGGAACGGGCGCCCTCCGCCACGTCCTCCGCCGGGAGGAACCACCCCTGGCCGGAAGTAAGGAGCTACCCCTAGGGGTCTCCGCCCTTGGGTGGAGCCGGATCTCAGGGGGCTCCACCCAAGGGCGGCCGCGGGCGGCCATGAGCGTTCCGGTGTCCCGGCACGGCAGCGGGTGAGACAGTGTCCCCGGGAAAGTACATGCATAGGGAAGGGATCTTGTGAGCGGCGTGGGCGGCGACACCGAAGCAATGTCCGGGTCCGGACTGGACCCCGCACCCTCCCCCACCGCACCCCGCGGCCGCGGCCCCGTCGTGGCCGCGCTGATGCTGGGCATGGCCCTGTCCGCGATCGACGGCACCATCGTCTCCACCGCGGTCCCGCAGATCGTCGGCGATCTCGGCGGGTTCTCCGTCTTCTCCTGGCTCTTCTCCGGCTATCTGCTGGCCGTGACGGTCACCCTGCCGGTCTACGGCAAGCTCTCCGACACCTTCGGCCGCAAGCCGGTCCTGATCGCCGGCATCATCCTCTTCCTCGCCGGATCGGTCCTCTGCGCCGCCGCCTGGAGCATGACCGCCCTGATCGCCTTCCGTGTCGTCCAGGGGCTCGGCGGCGGCGCACTGCAGGGCACGGTGCAGACCATCGCCGCCGACCTCTATCCGCTCAGGGAACGCCCCAGGATCCAGGCCAGGCTGTCCACCGTCTGGGCCACGTCCGCCGTCGCAGGACCGGTGGTCGGCGGCCTGCTCGCGACGTACGCCGACTGGCGCTGGATCTTCCTGATCAATCTGCCGGTCGGGGCGGTAGCGCTCTGGCTGGTCGTACGCCACCTGCATGAACCGTCCCGCGCCCGCCGCACCGCCGGCGCACCCCGGCTCCGTATCGACTGGGCGGGCGCCCTCGCCGTCTTCGCGACCGGCACCCTGTTGCTGACCGCGCTCGTTCAGGGTGGTGTCGCCTGGCCCTGGCTGTCGGCGCCATCGCTCGGCCTGCTGGGCGCGAGCGCCGCTCTCGCCGCGCTGACCGTCGTCATCGAGCGACGCGCCGCCGACCCGATCATCCTCGGCTGGGTGTGGCGGCGCCGGACCATCGCCTCGGTCAACCTGGCCCTGGGCGCGATGGGGCTGCTGATGGTCGCCCCGACCGTCTTCCTGCCGACGTACGCCCAGTCGGTCCTCGGCCTCGGCCCGATCGCCGCCGGTTTCGTGCTCTCCGTGATGACGCTGAGCTGGCCGGTGTCGGCGGCCCTGTCCAACCGGGTCTACAACCGCATCGGGTTCCGCCGCACCGCGATCATCGGCATGAGCGGCGCCCTGTTGATCCTGCTCTCCTTCCCGCTGCTGCCGTATCCCGGCGAGCCGTGGCAGCCGGCCCTGATCATGCTGCTGCTGGGTGCGGCGCTGGGACTGTTCCAACTCCCGTTGATCGTGGGCGTCCAGTCGACGGTCGGCTGGTCCGAACGCGGCACGACGACCGCCTCGGTCCTCTTTTGCCGGCAGGTCGGCCAGAGTCTGGGCGCCGCACTCTTCGGGGCTGTCGCCAACGGCGTCCTCGCGTCCCGGCTCACCGCCGCGCCCGTCCCCGGGCTGCCCGGCGACCTGGATGCGATCTCGCATGCACTGGACGACCGGGGTGCGCTCTCCGCCGCCGCAACGGACCATCTGCGGCGGGCCGTCGACGCGGCCGTCGACCAGGTGTACCTCGGAGCCGCGGTGGCCGCTGCGGTGGCGCTGCTGGTGCTGGTCTTCGTGGCGCCACGCCGCTTCCCGATCCTCGCCGAGGACACCGATGCCGCCGTCGGAACCGCCGCCGCGAGCACCACCGAAGCGCCACGGGACTAGACAACTGAAGGGTTACCGTAGGTAGTTTCGGCCAACCCCTCCCCAGCGGAGATACTCACTAGTAACGTACGCGCTTCCACCAGCGCACACGCGCTTCTGCCTTGCAGTCCGTCCCCCGGGCCCGAGCCATGCAAGGAGCAGCACCACATGCCGTACGAGCCTCCGCACACCTCTCCCTCCCAGCCGCCGCACCGTCCCCGTTACCAGCCCCGCCACCAACGGCCGCAGCCCTCCCACCGGCCCCAGTACCCGCCTCCCCAGGACCCCGACTTCCTGCTGCCCTGGCAGAGTTCGGCGCCCGCGACCCCACCCCGGTGGCCGAGTCCGCCCGTCACCCCGGTCACCGCCCCCGGCCACCACAGCGATCTGCGCAGACTGCGCGCCGCCTACCGCATACTGCGGCGCGGCGCGACGCTGACCGCACTCGGCTTCTTCACGGTCTTCCTCCTGCTGTCCGGCTTCGCACCGGGCCTCATGACCCACCCCCTCGGCAGCGGCCTCACCACCGGCCTGGCACTCGGTCTGTGCCAACTCCCGGTGACCCTGCTCGCGATCGCCCTGTACGAGCGGACCGCCCGGCGCACGGTCGATCCGCTCGCCGCCGAACTCCGCAGAACAGGAGCGGTCCGATGAACGGATTCGACGAGTCCGCACAGACGATGTCCCTGGTGGCCTTCATCGCCGTGGCCACCGTCACCCTGCTGCTCTGCGTGATGACCGGCCCGGACCGCGACGACCTGGACGAGTTCTACACCGGCTACCGCTCGCTCTCCCCGGTGCGCAACGGCCTCGCCATCGCCGGCGACTACTTGTCCGCCGCGACGCTCCTCAGCACCACCGGAATCATCGCCCTCACCGGCTACGACGGACTCGTCCTCGCGCTGAGCACCGCCCTCTCGCTGGTCCTGCTGATGTTCCTGCTGGCCGAACCGCTGCGCAACGCAGGCCGGTTCACCATGGGCGACATGCTCACCCGCCGCGCCCCCGGCCGCGCGGTCCGCATCACCGCCTGCGGAGTCACTCTGGCAGCGCTCGTTCCGCTGATGGTCGTCCAGCTGGCAGGCAGTGGCGATCTGCTCGCGTTCATCCTCGGGTTCGACAGCTCCGGATTCCGCACCGGTTCGATCATCGTCCTCGGCATCGTGATGATCAGCTATGCGGCGATCGGCGGGATGAAGGGCACCGCCCTGATCCAGATCGTCAAGACGGTCGTCCTCGTGGCCGCCTGCCTCACCATCTCCGCACTGGTCATGAACCGCTTCGACTGGTCCGCCGGCGCCCTGCTCACAGCCGCCCAGCAGGGCAGCGGCGCCGGCGTGGCGTATCTGCACTCCGGCCTGCAGTTCGGCGGCAGCGGGCTCGACATGGTCAGCTCCCAACTGACCGTGGTGCTCGGCGCCGCCTGTCTGCCGCACATCACCATGCGGATGTCGAGCGCCCGCAGCGCACAGGCCGTCCGCCGCTCGCTCTCCTGGGCGGTCTCGGTGGTCGTGGGCCTCTGCCTGCTGCTCACCGTGATCGGTTTCGGCGCGGCGGCACTGGTCGGCCATCAGCTCATCGTGGCCGCCGGAGCACAGGGCAACAGCTCGATCCTGCAGGTCAGCGGCGTGGTCGCGGGCAGCGGCGAGCTCGGTGCACTGGTGGTCACCATGATGACGACGGCCATCTTCCTGACGCTGCTCGCCTCGGTCGCCGGAATGATCCTGGCCTGCGCGAACTCTCTCGCCCACGACCTGTTCGCCCACGGGCTGCACGGGATCCGCGACCGGGACAAGGAGCCGGTCGCGGGCCGCATCGAGATGGGCACGGCGCAGGCAGCCGCAGTCGGTGTCGGCCTGGTCGCGATCACGCTCGCCGTGCTGGCCAGGCACTGGAACGTCCAGGCTCTGGTGACGCTCTCCTTCTGCATCGGGGCGTCTGCGCTGGCCCCGGCGCTCGTCTACAGCATGTTCTGGCGGCGCTTCACCCGTACGGGACTGCTGTGCACCCTCATCGGCGGCACCGTTGCCGTGCTGGTGCTGATCACCGGCACCAATCTGGTCTCGGGCTCGCCCGGGTCGGTCTTCCCCGGCCGCGACTTCAACTGGTTCCCGTTCACCACGACGGGACTCGTGTCGATCCCGGTCGGTTTCCTGGCGGGCTGGCTGGGAACGGTGCTCGGCGGGCGCACGGCAGACGAAGAACGCAGGCTGTACGAGGCCGAGGAGCCGTGGATCCTCGCGGGCGCACCCCCGGCGACAGCACGCCGGTCGGGGTAGGACCGGACCGCACCCGCTCAGGGGCACGGACCACGCCGCCGCTCGGACCTGCAACACCCGGTCCGGCGACGCCCGGGTCCTGCGACGCTCAGCCCTCCGCCGTAGCCCCACGCCCGGTGAGCGCCGCGAGCGAGTTCCGTACGTGCATCATGTGCGCCTGGACCTCCTCGCGGCCCTCGGCGTGCTCCCGCAGGATCCGCTCCGTCTCCCGGACCACCCGCTCCTCGCGCATCCGCGCCGCCGCGATCAGCTCCGCGCCCTGCGCCTCCGCGTCCTCCTGACTGTGCCGCGCGGCCTCCTCCGCCTCGGCCAGCGCCCGCCGCGCCTCGGCCAGGCGGGTCTCCGCCTGCTCGGTCAGCGCGTCGTGATGCGCGGCCTGCGCCGCTTCGGCGTCGGCCAGCTCCAGCTCGGCCGCCTTCCACCGCTCGGCATGCTCCTGCTCCTGGTGGGCCAGCACGCCCGTGGTGCGCCGGCTCGTCTCGGCCATCGCGGCCGCCGCCTCGGATCGCACCTCCCCGGCCTCCTTGCGGGCCGCGGCGAGCGTCTCATCGGCGCTCCGCTGCGCCCTGGACAGCGTTTCGCCGGCGTACGCCTCAGCGGCCGTCCGCATGGCGTCGGAGTCCGCGCGGGCCGTGTCGCGGAACGCACGGGATGCCGCGTCCGCCGCGTCCCGCAGCGCCTGCGCCTCCTCCTGTGCGGCACCGCGTACGGAACCCGCCTCCTCCTCGGCGAGCGCCAGCATCTGCTGCGCCCGCTCGCCGAGCGAGGCGTACGTCTGCGGGGCGAGCGTGGCAACGACCTCGGCAAGCCGGGCCGCCTCGGCCTCCAGCTCCTCGGCCAGCGCGGTCAGCCGGGCCAGCATCTCCCAGGCCTTGTCCCGCTCCGCCGACAGATCGGTCAACGTCCCGTCCACCTGCTCCGGGCGGTAGCCACGCCCGCGCACCACGACAAAGCCGTGCGCGGACACCGGTGCAGCGCTCATCCTGAAGCCTCTCTCCGACTCTCCGACCACCAAGCAATACGTCAAGGATGCGGCAATTGGCAGAGAAGTCGGAATCGTTTCGGTATTTTCCGGACGGAAGCGACGGGTGTCACAGGGCGGTCGTCACAGACGCAGAGACGCCCGGGCCCCTGTCGGGGTCCGGGCGCCTCGTACGCGGCAGGTCGGATCAGGTCAGATCAGCCCGTCCCACATCTGCTCGAGCAGCACCGACCACCAGCTCTCCGGCGACGCCAGCGCCGCCGCGTCCAGCGCCACCAGCTGTGCCTGGAAATCGACGGTCCAGCGGCCCGCCTGCTCCGGGTTGAGACCGAAGCGGAGCCGCCACATCCGGCCCAGGAGCGCCATCGAACGTGTGAACTCCGGCAGCCCGGTGTTCACGAACTGCGGCGGCACCGGCTGCCCGCCCGGACCGGCCTCGACCGGCACGGCCACGATGTTCGCCGTGCCGTACTGGACACAGATGGCCCGCCCGAAGTCGGACCCCATCACGAGGTACGCCCCCGCGTCGGCAGCCGACTGCACCTGCCGCTGCGCGGCCAGCTCGGCCAGCGTCGGCACCACCGGCTGACCCGGCTGCGCCCAGAAGAACGGCCCGAAATCGGCGGGCAGCCCCGCCCACACCAGCGTCCGCGCCACGATCTCGGGCACCCCCTGCCGGGACACCGCGCGCTGGTCGAAACGGAGCACACCCTGCGGCCCGAAGGCCTGCAGCAGCTCCTCCGCCATGGCCTCCGGCGGGACCGGCATCGCGGGCGGCATCTGCGGCAGCGGAGCCCGCACCGGAGCCGGACGCGCCGGACCGTCCGCGACCTGGTGCAGCTCACCCTGGTGCGTGAGCAGATGCTGCATGCCCTGCTGGCGGCTGGCGTGATCGGTGCCGTACGGGGCGACGCTGGTGATCCGTACCTGCGGCCAGGTCTCCCGGATCATGCGCGCACAGTAGCCACCGGGCAGCTCGCACGACTCCAGCTCGGTGTGCAGCTCGATGACCTGCTGCGGCGGCACATTCATGGCCCGCAGCTCGTGCAGCATCTGCCACTCGGGGTGCGGGGTGCCGGGCGCCGAGCGGCGGATCAGCTGCTGCTCGCTGCCATCGGGCGCACGGTAGCGCAGGACGGCCTGGTAGCCGGGGCCGACGGTCGGCTGACCGGCCGGCGCCTGCGGATAGCCGTACGCCGGAGGCGGCGGGGTGTGCGGATTCGGCGGTACGAGCCCGGGGGCGCCGCCCGGCGGCATACCGGGGGCACCGGGCGGACCGGGCGGCTGCGGCGCGGACGGCCCGACCTGGCCGGGTCCCGCGAGCATCGTGGCGGCATGGTGCGCACCGCCACCGGGCGGCGCCAGAGGCGGCGGCGTGGCACCGGGAGCACCGGGCGGGCCAGGAGGCTGCGGAACACCAGGAACACCAGGTGCCCCGGGCGGGCCCGGAGGCCGAGGCGCGCTCGGGCCACCCATGCTGCTCGGGTCGGCGAGCATGGTCGCGGCGTGGTCGAAGCCGCCACCGGGTGGCGGCGTCGAACCAGGAGGACCGGGAGGCGCGGGAGGCGCGGGTGGTCCAGGCGGACCGGGCGGCTGGGGTGCGCCGGGCGGGCCGACCTGGGAGACGAGCTGCGTCGGCAGGTAACCGCCCGCCGGAACGCCGGGCGTGCCCGGGCCCGAGGGCGGCGGCACCGGCGCACCCGGCCTGACACCCGGCGTACCGGGGGCGCCGGGCGGCGGCGGAGTCGTCGAACCGCCCCCGCGCGCACCGCGCGGAGGCATCACGGCCTTACTGGTGGCGGCGTCCGCGATGTCACCGCTCCCCGGAACACCAGGAACACCCGCAACCGGAGCTCCGGGGCCGGGCGCACCCGGCCCCTGCGGGTTCAGCCCCGGAACGACCTCCGTCCGCGGCAGCCGGCTGCCGCCGGACATCAGCGCGGTCGGCGCCTCCGCCGACACCGCCGGCGACGGGGTGCCGTCGTCATCGGCGCCCGAGAGCGGCGGCGCGAACACGGTGGCCGGCAGTGCGACCGCCCCGTCGTCGGAGTCCGCGTTGGTGTCGGTCCCGGCCCACGGGGTGGCCCCGGACGGCGCGTTCGGCGCAGAGGCCGGAACGCCGTCCTGAGCGGTGGGCTCGTACGCGACCTGCCCACCGGCACCGGACCACGGCGCCCCGCCGGACCGCAGCCCGGACCCGCTCACAGCCTCAGAAGAAGAAGGAGCGGGGGAAGAGGGACGGGGCGCGTCCCCGGACCGCCGCTCCGCCCGCTGATCCGGAATCCCCAGCTTGTCCGCCGCCTCCTGGAGCCACTCCGGCGGGCTCAACAGGAACGACGTCTGGTTCAGATCGATGCGCTGTGGCGGCTCCGGCGCGGCCGGGACCGCGCCGAGTGCGCCGTACTCCTCCTCGTACCGCCGGATCACCTCACCCACCGGCAGCCCGGGCCACAGCGTGGCCTCACCGCTGTCCCGGGCGATCACCAGCCGCTGACGGCCGCCGTCCGAGACGGGACCCTCCGCACGATCCTCGGCCCACACCACGAAACCCAGCTCGAACTCGCGGACCCGCACCTCGCGATGCTGGTACGCGGGCACGTCCCCGTTGACCCACTCTTCCGCGCGCTCCTGCGCCTGCGCGAAGGTCACCATCGCGCTCACCCCTCCACCGGGACGGCGTACGCGAAGCCACCGTCCACCATCAGGTTTGCCACGGTCTCCAGCTCCGGCGGGTTGCCCGCCAGCCGCTGCAGGAAGGCGTCGAAGTCCGCACCGCAGGGCAGCAACAGCCGGTCCACGCGCTCCTGCACACCCCAGCCGTCCCGGTCCCTGGCATCGTCGTACGCGCAGAACCAGACCGAGCCGACGCCGTCGCCCCGCACCTTCACCGCGAGAATGCCGCCCTGGACGAAACCGACGCCCAGGTAGTCCTTCGTGAGATGGTCCCGCAGGCACTTGTTGACGTACACCAGGTCGTTCACGGCGGCCTCCTCGCGCACCGTGAAGAACGGCTGGTCGACCAGGAGACCCAACTCCGCGTCGAGCGCCGCACCCACCGGGGCCGAACCGCCCGCCGCCTTCAGGAACGAGCGGTACGCACCCGGCAGCCGGTAACCGAGGTCCTCCTCGACACCCAGGATCTGCTGCTCGCTGACCGCCACCGCACCCTTCGGGAGCCGGAAGTGCGCGGGCCGGGTCTCCTGCAGCGGACGCGTGCCCCGCTTGTTCTGGTCGACCGCAGTGGTGGCGAGACCGCCATGGTGCCGGAGCAGCGCCTTGACCTCGACCGGGACCAGCTCCATCCGTCGGCCGCCCGGCACGTGGTGCCAGGTCCAGCCGTGCGGAGTGGCGACCGCCGGAATCGTGTCCCACAGCTCATGGCCGGTCGCCGCCAACGCCGCGTTCGCCGAAACATAGTCGGTGAGCCGCAGCTCATCGACACCGAAGCCCTGCGGAGGCTCCGCTATCTCGGCGGCGGCGCGTGCGTACGGCGTGAATACCGGACAGCCGTTCTCGTCCACGCGCACACCCCTGGGGTGGCGGGATGCCCGGACCGGATCCGGGAAGTGCACGACCTGCCCGGCGTAGGCCGCGTTCGGTGGCGCGGCTTGCTGCCCGAGCCGACCTGTCGTCATGGCGGTTGCCCCCTGCTGCGTCTGTCTGGTGAGGACCGACCTGCCCATGGGGGCGGTCCAGGCACAGCCTATGCGGTGGCGCAACAAGGGGTCCCGCCCCTCCACTTCACCATCCGCTCCACCCACCGCTTCGATCACGAACCGTCACAACTGGGTGACGGACGAGCGTCGGTCAGGCCACCTTCCGCGACACGCAGACACGTTTCACCGACCCAGCTTCCCCACCACCTGGCACATTTGGCAGGCTGTCACCGCAACTCGGGGGATTGCACGGGAGGGACATCCACACCATGCACACAGCACAAACAGTCACATCCGGGGATCCGCGCCTCAGCTGGAGCAGCACCGAGACCAGCCGCACACCTCGTCTGCTCCACCGCCGCGACGGCATCCTGCCGGCCGTGGCCGCAGCGCTGTCCGTCCGCGGCGAGACACTGACCTGCACGGCCGGCAAAGGCGACCAACCGCCCGTACTGCACCCGCTGGTACAGGACTTCCTCGACACCCTCACCAGCGGCCAGCGCGAACGCTTCACCGGCCGCTGCCCCGAAGCAATACTGCTCTCCCGTCAACTCACCGCCGCCGAAGCCGACCGATCCAAACGAGCCCGGCGCAAACCGCTGACCAGCGGCGAGGCCCGGCGCGCACTGAAACACTCACGGCTCACCGCACGGCGGATCCGCGAGGACGGCGACCCGATGCACGGCAGTTACGCACCGCCCTGCCGCTCCTGCACGGCGATGCTCGCCCATTTCGGCGTAAGCCCCGTCGACCTCACCACCAGCGCGGCGACCACCGCCGAGAAGGGCTGACCGCGCGCCGATGCACGACCGAACCGACGACCTCCCCGTTCCCGGCCTTCCCGAACAGGCCGACCGTACGGCCCACGCGGACCGCGCCACCGCCACCCGCTTCCCCGTCGCCGTCGACGCCGCCCTGCGCTCCGCGGGCTGGCAGCCGGGCCGCTGGGACATCCGGCAGGCAGAGGAATGGGCCGACGCACTGCGCGCCCACACCTCACCTGCCGGACATCAGCACGCAGTCTTCCCAGCGGCCGTGGAGGCGTGGGCGGAATTCGGCGGGCTGCACATCACCGCGTCCGCACCGGGCCGGCAGATCGCACCGGCGTCGGTGCGCATCGACCCCCTGAGCGGACTCCACCTGGCCCGCACCCTCGGCGACCTGGGGCGGGCGCTGGAGACCGAAGTCAGCCCACTCGGCGAGGAGGACGACGGGCAGGCCGTCCTCGCGATCGACACCGAAGGACGGGTGTACAGCATCGACCACACCGGCGACTGGTACCTGGGCGCGAGCATCGACCAGGCGCTGGCAACGCTGGTCGGGGGGGGCCAGCCGGGACGGCTGACTTCGGGCTGAGGGGCTTCCGCACCATCACACCCGTCCTGCTGATGAGGACCGGTCAGGCCGCAGGGCCGAGCCGGCCGAGTCACCCGGCACGCTGGTCCGGCAGCACCGCCGAAACCCGGAAGCCCCCCGCATCCGTCGGGCCCGACACGAACACGCCCCCCAGACCCAGCACCCGCTCCCGCATCCCCACCAGACCGTTGCCCCCGCTCGGCAACCCCGCGTCCGCCGTGGCGCCGTCCGTCGGACCGTTCTCCACCTGCATCGCGACTTCCGAACCTCGGTGCGCCAGCCGCACCCACGTCTTCGCACCCGCCGCATGCTTGTGGACATTCGTCAGAGCTTCCTGCACCACCCGGTACGCCGTCTGCTCCACCTCGGCGGCATACGGACGCGCCTCACCGTCCACCGACAGCTCCACCGTCATCCCGGCCGCCCGGGACTGCCCGACCAGCGCCTCCACCTCATGCAGCCGAGGCCCGTCCTCCACGGCCGCCGCAGCAGCCGCGGCCGCCGCCTGGCCCACCGCGGCCAGCGGCACCTTCGCGACCCGGGCCGTCATCGGATCACCCGTGCGCAGCACGCCGAGCATCTCGCGCAGCTCGGTCAGGGCCTGCCTGCCCATGTCACCGACCAGTGCCGCGTTCCGTACCGCCTTCGCCGGGTCCTTCGGGGCGACGGCCTGCAGGGCCGCGGCATGCACCACCATCAGGCTGACCCGGTGCGCAACCACGTCATGCATCTCCCGCGCGATCCGGGTCCGCTCCTCCGTACGCGCCCACTCGGCCCGCTCCTCGGCCCGGTCGGCAAGCAGCGACAGCTCCCGCTCCAGCGAGTCCGCCCGCTCCCGCAAGCTCTCCATCAGCCGGCGCCGCGCCCCGATGTACAGGCCGAACAGCACGGGCGGGGCCGTCAGCCCCAGCGACATCAAGAGGGACAGCACCGGCACGTACCAGTCGCCGGGACCGAAGTCCCCGGCGTGCACCGAGACGCTCTGCCGCAGCCGTACGTACGTGACGATGAACGTCCCGACCAGGGACATACCCATCAGCACCGCGGTGATTCTGCGCGGTATGTCGGACGCGGCCAGCGTGTAGAGGCCGACCAGGCCCATCAGGAAGCCCATCTCGGCGGGCGTAGTCGCGATCGAGACCAGCACCACGGCGATCGGCCAGCGCCGCCGCACCACCAGCACGGAGCCCGCCAGCAGCCCGAAGACGATCCCCAGCGGCACCGGCAGCCCGGCGTCCTCCGCGAAATTCACCCCTTCCAACGCACATTCCAGCGCGGACAGGAGCGCCAGCCCCACGTCCAGCGCGACACTGCGCCGTCGTTCCCACCACCCATAGCCGCGAGTGGTCGATCCCGCGCCTTCCCGGTGTTCCCCCGTTGCGGTCATGGCATCCAGACTACGGGCGGCCGCATCCCATTTTCGGGCGACCGGGACAGCACGTCCCACGTTCGAACAGGGATGAAATGATCGACGATCGCCCGAAATGGCGAATCGACCACCCTTTCGAACCGGACGTCCGCATTCCGGACAACGCTTGACCCGTGACGGAAATCACCAGCAAATACGCCGACTTCGAGGGCCTCCGCACGCAGGCCCTCACCCTCCGCCGCGCAGGCCTCAGCCGCCGCCAGATCCGCGACCGGCTGCTCATGGACAACAACGACATCCTCAACAGCCTCCTGGAGGGCGAGCCCGCTCCGGAGTGGACGAGGACTACCGGGGCTGTCTGGTCGTACGCGTTCTCAAAAGCGCCGACCTGTACCGTCGCATCGAAGGCTGATGGTGCGGCATAGTAGGGGCTGCAAAACGAGCCGATCATCAAAATCGGACATAAAGGGTGAACCATCCCGGGTCGTCTAATGGCAGGACAAATGGTTTTGGTCCATTGAATGAGGGTTCGATTCCTTCCCCGGGAGCCCATGAGTGCGGGCCCCGACCACCACGGTCGGGGCCCGCACTCATGTCCGCCCCGTACGCCCCCGGTATCCTGCGAATGTCCACCACCCGAAGCCGAGGGGCATATCTGTGAGCGTCAACAGCCCGGCAGCCGTCGTCGTCCTCGCAGCGGGTGAAGGCACCCGCATGAAGTCGAAGACTCCCAAGGTTCTGCACGAGATCTCCGGGCGCTCGCTCGTCGGACATGTCGTCACCGCCGCCCGCGAGCTGGCCCCCGAGCACCTCGTCGTGGTCGTAGGTCATGCGAGCGAGCAGGTCAGCGCGCATCTCGCCACCGTCGACAGCCAGGTGCGGACCGCCTACCAGGCCGTCCAGGGCGGCACCGGCCATGCCGTGCGCGTCGGTCTCGAGGAGCTGGGCGGCACCGTCGAGGGCACCGTGATCGTCGTCTGCGGCGACACCCCGCTGCTCTCCGGCGCGACGCTCACCGCGCTCGCAGCCACCCACACGGCCGACGGCAACGCCGTCACCGTGCTGACCGCCGAGGTCCCGGACGCCACGGGTTACGGCCGGATCGTCCGCGATGCCACCAGCGGTGCGGTCACCGAGATCGTCGAGCACAAGGACGCCACCGACGCCCAGCGCGCGATCCGTGAGATCAACTCCGGCGTCTTCGCGTTCGACGGACGACTGCTCGCGGACGCCCTCGGCAAGGTCCGTACCGACAACAGCCAGGGCGAGGAGTACCTCACCGATGTGCTGTCCATCCTGCGCGAGGCCGGGCACCGCGTCGGCGCCTCGGTCGCGGGCGACCACCGCGAGATCCTCGGGATCAACAACCGGGTGCAGCTCGCCCAGGCCCGCACCCTGCTGAACCAGCGGCTGCTGGAGCGGGCGATGCTGGCCGGGGTGACCGTCGTGGAGCCGGCGACGACGGTGATCGACGCCACGGTGACGTACGTGCCGGATGCGATCGTGCACCCCGGCACCCAACTGCTCGGCACCACGCACCTCGCCGAGGACGCCGAGGTCGGCCCGAACACCCGGCTGACGGACACCACCGTCCACGCGGGTGCGCGCGTCGACAACTCGGTCGCGGACCGGGCGGAGATCGGCGCGGGCTCGACGGTCGGCCCGTACGCGTATCTGCGCCCCGGCACCAGGCTCGGCGCGAACGCCAAGGCCGGTACGTACGTGGAGATGAAGAACGCCACGATCGGCGAGGGCACGAAGGTGCCGCACCTGAGCTATGTCGGCGACGCGACCATCGGCGATCACACCAACATCGGTGCCGCGAGCGTCTTTGTGAACTACGACGGTGTGGCGAAGCACCACACGACGATCGGCTCACACTGCCGGACCGGTTCGGACAATATGTTTGTGGCACCCGTCACGATCGGGGACGGCGTGTACACCGCCGCCGGTTCGGTGATCACCAAGGATGTGCCGCCCGGCTCACTGGCCGTCGCCCGCGGTCAGCAAAGGAATATCGCGGGTTGGGTGGCCCGTAAGCGTCCGGGCAGCGCTGCCGCGCAGGCGGCTCAGACCGCTGCGCAGGAGGCCGACAGCGAAAGCTGACCGGAAACAGGTGCGCCGCGCACGGCGTACCGTGATAGATACTCACCCCATTTCGGCTGGCTCGTTGCACATCGGGACACATGCGTGCAGCGCCAGGAACACGTCTGAGGAGACTGTGCTGTGACCGGGATCAAGACGACCGGCGAGAAGAAGCTGATGTTCTTCTCCGGCCGCGCCCACCCCGAGCTGGCCGAGGAGGTTGCGCACCAACTGGGTGTCGGCCTCGTGCCGACGAAGGCCTTCGATTTCGCCAACGGTGAGATCTACGTTCGCTTCCAGGAGTCCGCCCGCGGCGCCGACTGCTTCCTGATCCAGAGCCACACGGCTCCCATCAACAAGTGGATCATGGAGCAGCTGATCATGCTGGACGCGCTGAAGCGCGCGTCGGCCCGTTCGATCACGGTGATCGTGCCGTTCTACGGCTACGCCCGTCAGGACAAGAAGCACCGCGGCCGCGAGCCGATCTCGGCCCGTCTGGTCGCCGACCTGATGGCGACCGCGGGTGCCGACCGCATCCTCACCGTCGACCTGCACACCGACCAGATCCAGGGCTTCTTCGACGGCCCGGTCGACCACCTCTTCGCGCTGCCGATCCTCGCCGACTACGTCGGTGCCAAGGTCGACCGCTCGAAGCTGACGATCGTCTCCCCGGACGCCGGCCGTGTGCGGGTCGCCGACCGCTGGTGCGACCGTCTGGACGCCCCGCTGGCGATCGTGCACAAGCGCCGTGACAAGGACGTCGCGAACCAGGTGACCGTCCACGAGGTCGTCGGCAACGTCAAGGGCCGGGTCTGTGTCCTGGTCGACGACATGATCGACACCGGTGGCACCATCTGCGCCGCCGCCGACGCCCTGTTCGCGCACGGCGCCGAGGACGTCATAGTGACGGCGACGCACGGTGTGCTCTCCGGCCCGGCTGCGGACCGGCTGAAGAACTCCAAGGTCAGCGAGTTCGTCTTCACGGACACGCTGCCGACCCCGGGCGAGCTGGAGCTCGACAAGATCACGGTGCTCTCGATCGCGCCGACGATCGCGCGCGCGGTGCGCGAGGTCTTTGAGGACGGTTCGGTGACGAGCCTCTTCGAGGAGCAGTAAGCAGCGCTGCGGAAAAGATCCACTTTGGGCGCGGCCTCCCCGCCGGGTAGACTCAGCGAGTTGCTCGGCGAGG
Source organism: Streptomyces sp. NPDC005181 (assembly GCF_040608395.1). Taxonomy (NCBI): domain Bacteria; kingdom Bacillati; phylum Actinomycetota; class Actinomycetes; order Kitasatosporales; family Streptomycetaceae; genus Streptomyces; species Streptomyces sp. NPDC005181. Next base: position 31,601 of record NZ_JBEXID010000009.1, on the reverse strand, counting down.
GAGGCCGTACTCATGGGTACGGCGGTCCGTTATCGACGCGCTCTTCGTAGCAGGCCTGTCGTGGGCCGGGTGACCGTCCAGTTTTCGTCACCCCACGAGGAGTGCAGTCATGGCCGAGATCAAGCTCGCCGCCCAGCCCCGTACCGAGTTCGGCAAGGGTGCCGCCCGTCGCGCCCGTCGTGACAACCAGGTCCCCGCGGTCGTCTACGGCCACGGCGCGGAGTCGGTCCACGTCACCCTGCCGGCCCACGACCTGCTCCTTGCGCTCCGCACCGCCAACGTCCTGATCGGTCTGGAGATCGAGGGCAAGGACGCGCTGGTCATTCCGAAGGCCGTGCAGCGCAACCCGCTCAAGGGCAACATCGAGCACGTCGACCTGCTGACCGTCAAGCGCGGCGAGAAGGTCAACGTCGAGATCGCCGTGCACGTCGAGGGCGAGCTGGCCCCGGGCGGCAACCTCCTCGAGTACGTGCAGAACACCCTGCTCGTCGAGGCCGAGGCCACCCACATCCCCGAGTCCGTCACGGTCTCCGTCGCGGGCCTCGACGCCGGTGACTCCATCCTCGCCAAGGACATCCCGCTGCCCTCCGGCTCTGTGCTGGCCGGCGACGAGGACGCTGTCGTCCTGCAGGTCGTCTCCGCGCAGGCCGAGGAGCCGGCCGCCGAGGCCGAGGCCGAGGGCACCCAGGCCTGAGCCTCGCCCTCCCCGCTTCACCTGCTTCACTGACGGGGCGGCGGTCCCTTTTTCGGGGACCCGCCGCCCCGTCCGCCTGTATCCGGGCCATCCGGAACCATCCGTACGCGAAGGAGACCGAGCGCAGATGTCCGAAGCCACCGACCCCTGGCTCATCGTGGGCCTCGGCAATCCCGGTCCCGAGTACGCGACGAACCGGCACAATGTCGGCTTCATGGTCGCCGACCTTCTCGCGGAGCGGATCGGCGGGAGGTTCAAGCGGGCGCAGAAGGCCCAGGCGCAGGTCGTCGAGGGCCGTATCGGCTCGCCCGGACCGGCGAACCGCCGCGTGATCCTGGCCAAGCCGATGTCGTACATGAATCTTTCCGGTGGCCCGGTCACGGCGCTGCGCGACTTCTACAAGGTGCCGACCGACCACATCGTGGCGATCCATGACGAGCTGGACATCGACTACGGGATGCTGCGGCTGAAGCTGGGCGGCGGCGACAACGGGCACAACGGGCTGAAGTCGATGACGAAGTCGATGGGCTCCGACTACCACCGGATCCGGTTCGGGATCGGCCGACCGCCGGGCCGGATGCAGGTTGCGGACTTCGTGCTGAAGGACTTCTCGTCCACCGAGCGCAAGGAGCTCGGTTATCTGGTGGACCGGGCGGCGGACTCGGTGGAGTGCCTGCTCGCGGAGGGTCTGGAGCGCGCGCAGAGCGCGTACAACTCATGAGTTAGCCGCGCAATTCGGGGCCATTTCCGGTGCTGGGCCGGCTCTGAGTTGACCGAAAGCGTTCGCTTGGCCAAGGATCGCTCCCCATGAAGCGGAGCCCCTCCCACCGCGCCCTCCTGTACGGCCGCAGCGCAGCCATGGGCTGTATCACGCTGCTGCTGCTCGTCGCGGGCTTCCTGTCGTCCTGGGACTCGGCGCAGCACATCGTCCTCGCCAAGGGCCGTGAGCACGGCACGATGACCGTCACCGGCTGCGGTGCCGACGTCTGTACGGGTCGGTTCGCTCCGGCCGACGGCGCCACCGCCCGTTCGCGCGTGACGACAGGGAAGTCCGTCGCGGTGCGGAAGGGCGGCAGTTTCCCGGTTGTCGTGAAGCCCGGGACGGACGATGTCGTGCGCACGGGGCTTCCTGGTTTTCTGCATGCCTGGGTGCCGCTGGGCGGTGCGCTGCTGCTGGCTGCCCTGGTCATCGGCGGTGGTCTGCGGCTGACCCGGGTTGCCTGGTCCACCGGGATCGCGGGCGCGGCTCTGCTGGTGGCGACGTTCATCGCCCTGTGACAGAACCGCGCCCGCGCAGTGGCCCGGGTGTCAGCCGGTGTTGCGCAGGCCCGCGGCGACACCGTTCACGGTGAGCAGCAGGGCCCGGGCGAGCAGCGGGTCGGTTTCCTCGCCGCGCTCTGCGGCCGCGCGCTGGCGGGCCAGGAGCGAGACCTGGAGGTAGGAGATCGGGTCCAGGTAGGCGTCGCGGATGGAGAAGGTCTGCTGGAGCACCGGGCTGGTGCCGAGCAGTTCGGTCCCGCCGGTGACCTTGAGGACTTCCCGTACGGTCAGCGCGTGCTCGGCCTCGATGTCGGCGAAGACATGCTTCAGCTCGTCGGGGACGAGTGTGTCGACGTAGTGGCGGGCGATCCGCAGGTCGGTCTTGGCGAGTGTCATCTCCACGTTCGAGATGAAGTTCCGGAAGAAGTGCCATTGCTCGTGCATCTCGTCCAGAACGGTGTCCGGGCCGGCTTCGCGCAGCGCCTTGAGTCCTGAGCCGACGCCGTACCAGCCGGGCACGATCTGCCGGGACTGGGTCCAGCCGAAGACCCATGGGATGGCCCGCAGGCCGTCGAGTCCGGCGCCGGAGTCCGGGCGGCGCGAGGGGCGCGAGCCGAGGTGGAGTTCGGCGAGCTGGTCGACGGGGGTGGATGCGAAGAAGTACGCGGGCAGGTCGGGGTCCTCGACCAGCTTGCGGTAGGCGTCGTGCGCGGCGTCGGAGACGGTGTCCATCGCCGCGTCCCAGCGTGCGAGGGCCTCGTCGGACTGGCGGGGCGCGGTGTGCAGCGCGGACGCCTGGAGGGTGGCCGCGACGGTCAGCTCCAGGTTCTCCCGGGCGAGCGCGGGGATGAGGTACTTGTCGGAGATGACCTCACCCTGTTCGGTCACCTTGATCTCGCCCTCCAGCGTGCCCCACGGCTGCGCGAGGATCGCGTCGTGCGAGGGGCCGCCGCCGCGGCCGACGGTGCCGCCGCGGCCGTGGAAGAGCCGCAGCCGTACGCCGTAGCGGTGGGCGACGTCGCGGAGCCGGCGCTGCGCGCGGTGGATCTCCCACTGGGAGGTGGTGATGCCGCCGAACTTGGAGGAGTCGGAGTATCCGAGCATGACCTCCTGGACGTCGCCGCGGAGGGAGACGAGCCGCCGGTAGGACGGGTCGGCGAGCATTTCGTCGAGGATCACGTCGGCGGCGCGCAGTTCGTCGGTGGTCTCCAGGAGCGGCACGATGCCGATCTTGGCCCAGCCGCCGTGCAGGTCGAGCAGCCCGGCCTCGCGGGCGAGTACGGCGGCGGCGAAGACGTCGTCGGCGCCCTGGCACATCGAGATGATGTACGACTCGATGACCTCGGGGCCGAAGCGTTCGAAGGCTTCCCTGATGGTGTGGAAGACGCCGAGGGTCTTCTCGCCCGCGGCGTCCAGCGGGGCCGGGGTCGGGGCGAGCGGGCGGCGCGAGCGGAGCTCCTTGGCCAGGAGCTTCTGCCGGTAGTCGCGCGGCATGTCGGCGTAGCGCCAGGATTCCTCGCCGAGCCGGTCGAAGAGCTGGCCGAGGGCGTGGTGGTGGGCGTCGGCGTGTTCGCGTACGTCCATGGTGGCGAGCTGCAGGCCGAATGCGGCGAGCGTGCGGATGGTGCGGTTCATCCGCCCGTCGGCGAAGAGGCCGCAGCGGTGTTCGCGCAGGGAGGTCTGGATGAGGTCCAGGTCGGCGATGAGTTCGGCGGTGCCGAGGTAGTCGCAGCCGGGACGGTGCGCGGTGCCGCCGGCGAGGCGCTCGCGGGTGTTGACGAGCTTCTGCCGGATGCAGGTGGCCTTGAGGCGGTACGGCTCCTCGGCGTTCAGCCGCTTGTAGCGCGGGCTGATCTCGGGGAGCCGTTCCAGGTCGGCCTCCAGGGAGGTCAGCAGCTCGTCGGTGGCGCCGGTGTAGCGGATGGAGTTGGAGAGCTGACCGCGCAGGTGGTCGACGAGTTCCAGTGCGTCGGTGATGCCGTGTTCGTGCTGGAGGATCAGTACTTCCCAGGTGACGGCGGGCGTCACGTTGGGGTTGCCGTCGCGGTCGCCGCCGATCCAGGTGCCGAAGGTCAGCGGGCGGGTTCCGGCGGGCAGTTCGACGCCGACGCGCTCCAGCTCGGCCGCGAGGTCCTCGAGTACGTCCCCGACGGCGTTGGCGTGCAGCTCGTCGAGGTAGTAGATGGCGTTGCGGGCCTCGTCGGCCGGTTCGGGGCGGACCACGCGCAGTTCGTCGGTCTGCCAGATGAGGTCGATGTTCTCGGCGAGCCGCAGGTCGTGGCGGCGCCGGTCGGCCTCGATGACGGGGGTGTCGAGCAGCTCGGCGATGCGGCGCAGCTTGTTCAGTACGGAGCGCCGTGCGGCCTCGGTGGGATGTGCGGTGAAGACGGGCCGTACGTTGAGGTTCTTGACGGTCTCGCGCAGGTGCTCGGGGTCCGCGTCCTTCAGCCGGTCGGCGGTACGGGCCAGCAGCCCGCCCTGGGCGGCGCGCCGGTCGCGCATCTCGTGGGCGCGGTGGACCTGCTCGGTCACGTTGGCCAGGTGGAAGTAGGTGGAGAAGGCGCGCACGAGCTGTGCGGCGGTCTCCAGGTCCGTGTCGCCGAGGAGTTCGGCGGCGGCCTCGCCGTCGGTACGGGTCAGGGCGCGGACGCGCTCGACGAGGTCGAGGAGCTCCTGGCCCTCCTGGCGTACGAGGGTCTCGCCCAGCAGGTCGCCGAGGCGGCGGATGTCGGCGCGCAGCTCGGGGCTGGCGGCGGGGGTCTGGTCGGCACTGCTCACAGTGTGCGGCTCCTTGCAGTGATTGAGGAGGTGCGTCGCGAAGCGTCTCCCTGCAAGGGTGGCGGCGGGAGACGGGTGGGCACTTCTGTCAGGGGGTCCGGGAGGGTCCGCGACTGCAGTGATGCTGTCACCCGCCCCGGGAAAGCAGAGTGCGGACCGCGCTGTCCGACAGTTCCAGGATAGGTGTCCACGCCGTCGGCGCTGCCCGCGGCCCGGTCGGTGTCCTGTGGGGCCGGGGGCCCACACCCGTCCGGTCCGGCTCTCGTGCTGCGGGCCTCGGCGCTGCCATACTTACGAAGGCGTAGGTTACGGATGCGTAGCCAGAGCTGTCCGTCGTACTCCTCACCCTCCAGGGGCTCCCCATGAACACCACCCCCGATGTGATCGGCGACGCCCGGACACCGGCGGCCGACGGTCCGGTCCTCCCCTCCGCCACGCTCGGCGGCGACAACAAGCGTTCGATCGAGCAGATCGCGCTGCTGCTGTTCATCGTGGTGCCGTTCGTGGCGCTGGTCGCGGCCGTGCCGCTGGCCTGGGGCCGCGGTGTGAGCTGGCTCGATGTGGGTCTGCTGGTCGCCATGTACTTCACCGGCGTCCACGGCATCACGATCGGCTTCCACCGCTACTTCACCCATGGTTCCTTCAAGGCGAAACGCCCGCTCCGTATCGCCCTGGCCGTCGCCGGGTCGCTCGCTGTGGAGGGCCCGCTGGTGCGCTGGGTGGCCGATCACCGCAAGCATCACCGCTTCTCGGATGCCGAGGGCGACCCGCATTCGCCGTGGCGGTTCGGCGAGACGTTCCCCGCCCTGGTGAAGGGCCTGTGGTGGGCGCACATCGGCTGGATGTTCGACGAGGAGCAGACGCCGCAGCACAAGTACGCCCCGGACCTGGTCAAGGACCCGGCGATCCGTGGGATCTCCCGCCACTTCCTCACGTTCACGATCGTCTCGCTGGCGATCCCGCCGCTGGTCGGCGGTCTGGTGACGATGTCGTGGTGGGGTGCGGCGACGGCGTTCTTCTGGGGCTCGCTTGTGCGGGTGGCTCTCCTGCATCACGTCACGTGGTCGATCAACTCCATCTGCCACGCGGTCGGCAAGCGCCCGTTCAAGTCCCGTGACAGGTCCGGCAATGTGTGGTGGCTGGCGGTCCTGTCCTGCGGCGAGTCCTGGCACAATCTGCACCACGCGGACCCGACGAGCGCCCGGCACGGAGTCATGAAGGGCCAGGTGGACTCCAGCGCCCGGCTGATCCGCTGGTTCGAGAAGCTCGGCTGGGCGTACGACGTGCGCTGGCCGGACGCGTCCCGGATCGACTCCCGGCGCGAGACCGCGCGTGCCGACGCGGCATGATTGATGACGTGGCGACCGACGGCAGCACGAGCAGCGAGAAGAACCGTCCCTCCTCCACCCGGCGGACCCGCCGCGTGCGGATGACGGGCAAGGAGCGCCGCGAACAGCTGCTGGACATCGGCCGCATACTCTTCGCCGACAAGGGCTTCGAGGGCACCTCGGTCGAGGAGATCGCGGCCCGGGCCGGCGTCTCCAAGCCGGTCGTCTACGAACACTTCGGCGGCAAGGAGGGCCTGTACGCCGTTGTGGTGGACCGCGAGATGCGCCAGCTCCTCGACATGGTGACCAGCGCACTGACCGCGGGCCACCCGCGCGAGCTCCTAGAGCAGGCCGCGTTCGCGCTGCTCGACTACATCGAGACGTATACGGACGGCTTCCGCATCCTGGTCCGCGACTCCCCCGTCGCCCAGTCGACGGGCACCTTCGCGTCCCTGATCAGTGACATCGCCACCCAGGTGGAGGACATCCTGGGGCTGGAGTTCAAGGCCCGCGGCTTCGACGCGAAGCTGGCCCCGCTGTACGCGCAGGCGCTGGTCGGCATGGTGGCGCTGACGGGTCAGTGGTGGCTGAACGTACGCAAGCCGAAGAAGGCGGAGGTAGCGGCGCATCTGGTGAACCTGGCCTGGCACGGCCTGGAGAATCTGGAGTCGAAGCCTCGGCTGATCGGCCACCGGAAGAACTGACGCGCCGACACGGTGCGTGAACGGGCCCGCCCTGCCGTCAGGGGTTGGGCCCGCTGTGCTGGTGCCTGTGTCCCGTCTCGAACCCGCTCCGACGCTCAGCCGTCCACCGGCTCCAGGAACTCCAGCCGGTTGCCGACCGGGTCGTGACTGAAGAACCGGCGGTGCCCCGGCAGGTCGCCGTCCCAGTGCACCTGTGCGCCGTGCGCCTCCAGCCGCGCCGCGAACGCCTCGATGTCCGTGACGCGCAGCCCCGGGTGTGCTTTCTTCGCCGGGCGGAAATCGGCTTCGATACCCAGGTGCAGCTGCACGGGGCCCGCCTGGAACCAGCAGCCGCCGCGGGTGGCGAGGACGGGGGGCTTCGGGATCTCCGTCATGCCGAGCGTGTCCACGTAGTACGTGCGCAGGGCGTTCTCCGAGCCGTCCGGGGTGGCCAGCTGGACATGGTCCACTGCGGCGATCATCACTTCTCCTTGTGGGCCACGGCGAAGATGCGGCGGAACGGGAAGACCGTGCCGTGCGGGCCCTTCGGGTAGGCGGTGCGCAGTGCCTCGCGGTATTCGGCGAGGAAGGCGTTCTTGGCCTGCGGGTCGTCCGCGAGCGCCGTCAGGATCGGGCGCAGGCCGGTGCCCTTGACCCAGTCCAGGGCGGCGTCCTCGCCCTGGAGGAGGTGGAGGTAGGTGGTTTCCCAGACGTCCGCCGTGACGCCCGGGGCTGTGAGCGCGTCCAGGTAGGCGGTGGGGGTCAGGACGGCGTCGGCGTGGCGCAGGATGCCGCTCAGGCGGGAGCGCCAGCGCGGGGACTCGGCCAGTTCGCGCATCAGGACGTGCGTGGGCTGGTCGAAGTTGCCGGGGACCTGGAAGGCGAACGTGCCGCCGGGGGTGATGGCGTCCAGCCAGGCCGGGAAGCGGTCGGCATGTCCGGGGACCCACTGGAGCAGGGCGTTGGAGACGATCAGGTCGTACGGCTCGGCCGGCGTCCAGGTCGTGGCGTCCGCCTCGGCGAAGTCCAGGGAGGGGGTGGCGTGGGCGCGGGCCTGTTCCAGCATCTGGGGGGAGTTGTCGTAGCCGGTGATGCGGGCCGCGGGCCAGCGGTCGGCGAGGAGGGCCGTCACGTTGCCCGCCCCGCAGCCGAGGTCCGCGATGCGGGGTGCGGGGGCCGGGAGCTCGGGGATGCGGGCCAGGAGGTCGTGGAACGGGCGGGTGCGGTGGTCGGCGTGGCGCAGGTACTGCTGCGGGTCCCAGGTGGGTGTCGTCATGCAGTCAGGATCACCATTCAAGTATCTTGATGTCAAGACACTTGAATTCAAGAGACTTCATGTCGACAGACCCTTTACACTGATCCACATGGAGGACGAGGTCGACCGTCTGGTCGCTGCATGGCGCCGCGAGCGCCCCGACCTCGACGTGGAACCGCTCGAGGTGCTCAGCCGCGTCTCGCGCCTCGCCCGCCACCTCGACCGGGCCCGCCGGATCGCATTCTCCGAACACAATCTTGAGCCATGGGAGTTCGACGTGCTGACGTCGCTGCGCCGCGCCGGCGCCCCGTATCAGCTCTCCCCCGGCCAGTTGCTGACCCAGACGCTGGTCACTTCGGGCACGATGACCAACCGCATCGACCGGCTGACCAAGAAGAACCTCGTCGAGCGGCTCCCCGACCCCAGCGACCGGCGGGGCGTGCTGGTCCGGCTCACCCCCGAGGGGCGCGACAAGGCCGACCAGTCGCTGGCCGGTCTGCTCGCCCAGGAGCGCGCCATCCTGGGCGAACTCTCCCGCCACCAGCGTGGTGAACTGGCCTCGCTGCTACGCCAGCTGACCGCCCCGTTCGACAACATCCCCGGCTAGCTCGGCCGGTCCGACACCCGCCCGTCGGGCCAGCGCGACGGCGGCCAGCGTGGAGTGCACGCCCAGCTTCCCCAGCACGTTCTGCATATGCGTACGCACCGTGTGCGGGGAGAGGAAGAGCCGCTCCGCCACCGCCTTGCGGCCCAGCCCCGCCACCATGCAGCGCAGCACCTCGCGCTCGCGCGGGGTCAGCGACTCGACCAGCCGCTCGCTCTCCGTGCGGTGCTTGCGGGCCGCCGTCAGCTCCCGCAGCACGCCGGTGAGCAGCGCGGGAGGCAGATGCGTCTCGTCGCGGAGCACGCCCCGGATGACCGTGAGCAGCCGTTGCAGCGAACAGTCCTTGGTGACCCAGCCCGACGCCCCGGCCTGCAGCGCGAGCGCGGCCCGGCGCGGATCGTCCTTCTCGGCGAGCACCACCGTACGGGCGGACGGCTGACCCGAACGGACGCCGGCGACCAGCGAGATCCCGTCGACCGGCGCGATCTCGCCGCTGTTCGGTGCGGGGACCGGGACCGGGCGCGAGGCCATGCGTCCGCCGTTCGACGACAGGGTGCCGAGTTCGGCGTCGACGAGTATCACGTCGTACTTACGGCCTTCGGCGGCCGCCCGCTCCAGACAACGCAGCGCGGCGGGGCCACTGCCCGCCGCCGCCACGTCGACGTCCGGCTCGGCCGCGAGGGCTGCCGCGAGCGACTCGGCGAAAATGCGGTGGTCGTCCACCACGAGAACCCGGATACGAACCACAGGCACCCCCATGCTGCGTCTGGTGCGGGGCCACCCCCGGCCCCCCGACGGGGACGGACCGGTGCGGGCACGACGCCCGGAGCGATGGGGTGGGTCTCAGCCCTACGGCCGCCGCCGTCTGCCGACTGCCACCCCGCCCCGGGCGTCGCACCCGACTGTCTCGTACCCCTGAATCAGCACCGGCCCCCACCGGTGCTGTGCATCAGCGTACGGCTGAGGGCCCGGAGCGGAAGGCAATTCACAGAACTGATGGACCTCGGTGTTTAGGGTGTGGTTCATGTTCCGTCTTGAGACAGAAGTAGACAAAGATCGTCGTCTTCTGCTGGGTGAACGGCTGCACCACAGCAACAGGGAGCGCTCCCCGGAGCTCCGCGCCCTGCTCGCCACGCCCGCCGAGCACGAACTCCCGCTGGAGGTATGGGCGATGGACGACCGGGACGGCCTGGCCGGTGGGCTGACCGGCCGCACCTGGGCGTACTGGCTCCATGTGGATCTGCTCTGGGTCGATGACCGGCATCGCGGCTCCGGCCTCGGCTCGCGGCTCCTCGCCGAGGCGGAACGGGTGGCCGTGACGGACCGCGCGTGCACCCGCTCCCGGCTGGAGACCTGGGGATTCCAGGCTCCCGACTTCTACCGGAAGCGGGGGTACGAGGTGATCGGGCAGGTCGACAACTACCCGCCAGGAGTCACCGAGTTCATCCTGACGAAGACCTTCGCCTGACCGACCGGCTCAGCCGGTGCGGCGCGCGCCTGCCGACGGGACCGCCGGGAAGACCCCTGGCGTCGCGCATCCCGCCGAAGTGAACGCCTCCAGCACCGACTTGGTGACCGCGTCCGCGTCCGCCTCCTCCACCAGCACGATCGCCGAACCGCCGAAGCCGCCACCGGTCATCCGCGCACCGAGCGCCCCGGCCGCGTTCGCCGCGGAGACCACCAGGTCCAGTTCGGGGCAGGAGACCCGCAGATCGTCGCGGAGCGAGACATGGCCCGCCGTGAGGACGGGGCCCGCGGACCGCACATCGCCCGCGTCGAGCAGCGCGATGACCTGCTCCACCCGCGCGTTGTCGCTGACCACATGGCGTACGTACCGCACGACCGACTCGTCCGCACCGGACTCGGCAAGGGTGTCGAGCGCGGCGCCGAGACCGTCGTACGGAAGATCGCGCAGCGTCCCGATGCCGAGCGCCCGCGCGCCTGCCTCGCAGCCGGCCCGCCGCTCCGCGTACGCGCCGTCGCCCAGCGCGTGCTTGACGCGGGTGTCGACGACCAGCAACCGCAGACCGTGCGCGGCCAGGTCGAACGGGACCTGGCGCTGGGTGAGGTCGCGGGTGTCGAGGTGCAGGGCGTGGCCCGCGGTGCAGCAGGCCGACGCCATCTGGTCCATGACCCCGCACGGCACGCCGACGAACGCGTTCTCCGCGCGCTGCGCGAGAACCGCCAGTTCGGACGCGGACAGGCCGAGCTCGAAGAGGTCGTTCAGCGCAAGCGCGGTGACCACTTCGAGGGCGGCGGACGAGGAGAGCCCGGCGCCCGTGGGGACGGTCGAGGTCAGCTGGATGTCCGCGCCTGTGACCTGGTGGCCCGCCTCGCGCAGCGCCCAGACGACGCCGGCCGGGTAGGCCGCCCAGCCGTGCCCGGAGTGCGGGGCCAGCTCGTCGACGCGGAGCCGGACGACGCCGCCCGGCACGTCGGTGGAGTGCAGCCGCAGCTCACCGTCGGTGCGCCGGGCGACGGCCGCGCGCGCGGTGTGCGGCAGCGCGAGCGGCATCACGAAGCCGTCGTTGAAGTCGGTGTACTCGCCGATCAGGTTGACCCGGCCGGGCGCCGCCCAGACTCCTTCGGGGGCGGTGCCGTACAGCTCGGTGAAAGCGGTGACCAGCTCAGCGTTGTCGGTCATGGCGTGGTGGGCTCCTCTCGGCGGGCGAACGTCCAGGCGTCGGAGACGATTCCGGCCAGGTCGGCGCGGGACGGCTGCCAGCCGAGCCGCTCCCTGGCAGTGGCGGCGGAGGCGACCAGCACGGCCGGGTCACCGGCGCGGCGCGGGGCCGCGGTCTCGGGGACCGGGTGGCCGGTGACCTTGCGGACGGTCTCGATGACCTCGCGTACCGAGAAGCCGTTGCCGTTGCCGAGATTGCAGATCAGGTGTTCGCCCGCGGTGGCCGCGTCCAGGGCCAGGAGGTGGGCCTCGGCGAGGTCCGCGACGTGGATGTAGTCGCGTACGCAGGTGCCGTCGGGGGTCGGGTAGTCGTCGCCGTAGACGGAGATCGACTCGCGCTGACCGAGCGCGACCTGGAGGACGAGCGGGATCAGATGCGACTCGGGGCTGTGCCGCTCCCCCTGGCTGCCGTACGCCCCGGCCACATTGAAGTAGCGCAGCGAGACCGCGGCCAGTCCGTGCGCGGCCGCCTCGCCGGTGATCATGTGGTCGACGGCCAGCTTCGTCGCGCCGTACGGGTTGGTGGGGGCGGTCGGGTCGGACTCCGTGATCGGGCTGGAGACCGGTTCGCCGTAGGTCGCGGCCGTGGAGGAGAAGACCAGGGTGCGGACGCCCGCGTCACGCATCGCGGCGAGCAGGGCGGTGGATCCGCCGACGTTGTTGACCCAGTACTTCTCCGGGTCGGTGACGGACTCGCCGACCTGGGAGTACGCGGCGAAGTGCAGCACCCCGTCGTAGGAGGAGTCCAGCCAGCGCGCGGCGTCCTGGATGCGGCCCTCGATGAACTCCGCCCCGGCCGGGACGCCCTCGCGGAATCCGGTGGACAGGTCGTCGAGGACGGTCACCTCATGACCGGCTTCGACCAGATGCGCGGCGACCACGCTGCCGACATATCCGGCGCCACCTGTGACGAGGTACTTCTTCCGGGGGCTGAGCCGGGGGTCGCTCTGGGGCTTGCTCACTCGCTCGCTACCTCTCGTAGTCGCTGGGCCGCGGCCTCCGGCGGCACATCGTTGATGAACACGCTCATGCCGGACTCGGAACCCGCGAGGAACTTCAGCTTGCCGGAGGTACGTCGGATGGTGAAAAGCTCGAGGTGGAGCCCGAACTCCTCCCGCCCGGGGACCCCGAACGGCGCCTGGTGCCAGGCCGCGATGTACGGGGTCGGCGGCTCACCGGGGCCGAAGATCCGGTCGAATCGCCTCAAGAGTTCCAGATAGATCTGTGCGAACTCTGTGCGCGCCCCTTCGTCGAGTTCCCGCAGGTCGGGGGCGCGCCGACGCGGGTGCAGATGTACCTCGTACGGCCAGTGCGCCGCGTACGGGACGAAGGCCACCCAGTGCTCGCCGGCCAGCACCACGCGATCCCCGTCGGCCAGCTCGCGGGCCACGATGTCGTCGAAGAGGTTGCCGCCGGTCCGCTCGCGGTGCGCCTCCATCGAGCGGAGCATCAGCTCGGTGCGCGGGGTGACGAAGGGGTACGCGTAGATCTGCCCGTGCGGATGGCCGAGCGTCACCCCTGTCTCGGCGCCCCGGTTCTCGAAGCAGAACACCTGCTTGACCTGCGCGAGCTCGGCGAGTTCGGCGGTCCGGTCGGTCCAGGCGTCGAGGACCAGAGCCGCCTGCTCCTCGGTGAGGTCGGCGAACGACGCGTCGTGGTCGGAGGTGAAGCAGACGACCTCGCAGCGGCCGGAGTCACCGGCGAGCGAGGGGAAGCGGTTCTCGAAGACGACCACGTCGTACTGGTCGTCGGGGATCTCGCTGTGCCGCCCGTCCCGGGACGGGCAGAGCGGGCACTCATCGGCCGGCGGGTGGTACGTACGGCCCTGGCGGTGCGAGGCGATGGCGACGCTGTCCCCGAGGAGGGGGTCGCGGCGGACTTCGGAGGAGGTCGATACGGCGCCGAGCGGCCGCTTGTCGACGGTGTCCCGGACCACGTCGTCGCGGCTGTCGTAGTAGAGCAGCTCCCGGCCGTCGGCGAGCGTCGTAACCGTCTTCTTCACCAGGTTCCTCCAAACATAACCGCACACAACAAACCACAACTCAACACAAGCGTCAATGAGTGGGCCCATGCGGCCGCGCACGTCGACGCGTACGCACGTTCCAGACCCGAACACTCAGGAGTGAGCTGGACCCGATCCACTGGTAATCGCCGAGCAGCCGGCCTTGCGTTCCCCGGCGTGAAGGCAGACATGGGGCGCCGATACCGGCTGTATCCCAACCGCGCGCAGGAACGGGTCCTGGCCCATGGGGGCATGCGGCACGCACCCTGTGGAACATCGCGCTCGAGCAGCGCACCTACGTGTTTGAGCAGCGAGGGAGCACCCTGTTCCCGGCGTTCAAGAAGCGCGGGGCACGGCTCTCGGTCCCACCACCGGGTCAGGCAGCAGAGATCCGCAAAACAGGCAGAAAGGCCGGGCTCACCGAAGTCCCGGGATCAACCCGTCCGACGCGGACCTGAAGAAGGCCGAGGGCGTCCACTTCAGCCTCTGGACCGGGCTGGCCATGCTGACCCTGGGGCTGTTCTTCCTGCTGTGGCTGAAGCCGCGTCCGGCACCGGCGCCGGACGGCGGCCCGGACGCCCGAGCAGTCTCCGCACCGCCCCGCAGGGGCCGGACGTCACCCGGCGTCCGGCCCCTGCGGCGTTCCGCCCACCGCCGCCCGGTCCAGCAGCCCGGTCCGGGCCGCCAGCGCCGCGGCCTCCAGCCGTGAGCCGACCCCCAGCTTCATCAGCACCCGCTGCACATGCGTACGCGCGGTGCTCGGCGCGATCCGCATCCCGGAGGCGATCAGCCGGGTGTCCTCGCCCTCCGCGACCCGCACCAGGACCTCGACCTCGCGCGGGGTGAGCATCTGCAGCAGGCGCTGCCCCTCGTCGTCCGGCTGGACGGCCGGGTTGAGCAGCTCGGCGAAAGCACCCTGGAGCAGTTGCGGCGCGACCGCCGCCTCTCCGGCGCGCGCCTTGACCATCGCCCGCTCGACACCCTCTATCCGCTCGTCGTGCCTGACATATCCGGCGGCGCCGGCCGCGAAGGCCGCCGCGATCCCGCGCGGACTCGGCACCGGCCCGAGCACCACCACCGCCACCTGCGGGCGCTCCTGTTTGATCCGGGCGATCGGGTCGAACGTCCCGGGTTCGGCGGGTGTCGCCGTACCGAACAGACAGACCTCCGGGGCTCTGCTCACCACGAGTTCCGCCGCACCGCTGGTCGGCGCAGCCGCCGCGAGCACCCGGTGACCCCGCAATTTCAGTGCCGAGGCCAGCGCCTCGGCGAGCAGTCTGTGGTCATCGACCACCATGAGCCGCACGCCCATCGAGTTACCCCCCACAGCAATGGAGCCACACCCAGGCGTCGCGCGGCAGACGCCAGTTCGACGACAGGGCCCGGGCCCCCCGGCCCCTTTGACCCGGCAAGCTACACGCTTGTTCGACGTGGCGCGCCCCTTACCAGGCAGAAGGCCCCCGGAATGCCGAATTATGTGCTGTTCGGGTCCGGTTGACTGACAGGAGGCGGGCAGAAGTGGACCGGCGACGGGGCAGAAAACGACCGGCCCTGCCGGTCGAGTGATCGACCGGCAGGGCCGTGGTGCGTCCGTGTACCCGCGCCGGGGTCAGCTGGTGGCGAACGAGACCGCGAGGTACTGCTTGTCGTCGAGCGAGCTCTCGCGCGGCTTGCTCACCATCACCTCGGAGATGTACATCCGGCCGTCCGAGTAGAGGATCTCCGCGTAGTCCATGGAGAAGCTGGTCTCCGCGTCCCGGATGGACTCGTCGCCCGGGTTCTCCATCAGCACCGTCTGCTTGAAGGTGGACCCGTCGATGGAGACGATCTGGCCGCCCTTGTCGTACGGAGGGACCTTGTACGCGATGATGTTGGAGCCGTCCATGCGGATCGGGAACATCGTGTACCGGTCGCCGGCGTCCGCCTTGTCGCTGGTCGGCTTGCCGGTGGTGAGGTCGAACGAGACGATCTCGTTGGTGTCGCCGTACTCGCCGGTGCCCTCGTGCTCCTCGGTCGGCAGGTACAGCCGGTTGTTGCCGACGGTCACCTGCTGGCAGGTCTCGACCTCGGTGGAGCCGCAGCGGGCGGCGTACTTCTCGCCGTCCGCGGCAATCTTGGTGAGGAGCTTGCCGGTCGACGCGTCGATCGAGAAGAAGTCCGAGATCCCGCTGCCGTCACCGGCGGTGTCGCCGACATCGGCCGCGACGACCAGCGGCTTGGTGGAGACGATGCTCGCGTAGTCGACACCGGGCGGCATCTTGAACGACGAGAGCGGGGCGCCCGTCGTCGGGTTCAGCGCCTGGATGACGAGCTGCGGGCTGTCGTACGTACCGCACTTGCGGACCACCGCGAGCGCGTCGCCGCCGCCGTACCCCTTGTCGTAGCAGCCGTCGGTGCCGGCCTTCGGCTTCCAGCGCTCGGCACCGGTGTTCAGGTCGAAGGCGGCGCCGCCCTCGGTGCCGCCCGCGGCGACCGTGGTGCCGCTGAGCGTGATCTCGTCGAACCTGACCGGCTCGTCGCCGCTGGTCGCGGCGGTCACCGACTTGCTCCACATCAGCTTGCCGGTGCTCAGGTCGATCGCGCCGACCTGGTTGCACGGCGGGTACTTCTTCGCCTTGGTCGGCTTGCTCTCCGCGAAGGCGATGGCCGTCTTGTAGTCCTTCGACATGTGCCGGGAGGCGGCGCAGAGCTGGCCCTCCAGCGGGATGGACCAGAGCTTGGTGCCCTTGACCTTGTCGTAGCCGACGATCTCGTCCACGCCGGTCTTCACATACGCCTTGTCGGTCAGCCAGGAGCCGTCGACCGTCGTGACGTCGCCGACCTTCGGCTCCGGCAGCTGGAAGGCGACGGTGGACTTGGTGTTGGCCGGCACCTTCTCCTTGCCGCCGCCACCGATGCCGCCGCCCTCGCCGCCCTTGCCCTCACCGGTGGTACCGGCGGAGTCGGACGCCTCGTTCTTCTTGTCGTCGCCACCGGAGGCGAGGAAGATGCCGGCGCCGATGATCACCGCAACGGCGACCACCGCGGCAACGATGATCTGCATCTGCGTGGTGAACTTCTTGCCACCCTTCCCGCCCTGCTGCGGCGGCGCGTACTGCGGCTGCATCGGGGCGGTCGGGTAGCCGTATCCGTAGCCCTGCTGCGGCGGCTGACCGGGCGGCAGGCCCTGCCCGGCCGGCGGACCCGACGGGTAGCCGTAACCGGGCTGCTGCGGCGGCGTCTGCGGATAGCCGTAACCCGGCTGCTGCGGCGGACCGGCCGGCGGGGTCCGTGGAGCACCGAAACCACCGGCGGGAGGCGGCGTCTGCGGGGCGCCGAACCCGCCCGCGGGCGGGGTGGCCGGCTGCTTGCCGAACGGGTCGGCGGGCGGCGGGGCCGGTGCCCCGAACCCACCGGGCGGGGGATCCTGCGGGGCGCCGAACCCGCCCTGGGGCGGCTCGTTGGGCGGCTGGGGCGGCTGAGTCATCGCGTACGTACCTCGAAGAAAGGGGAGTCGGTCGGTCGGGACCTGTCGCGGTCGGTCAGGGACCGTCGGGTGCCTGCGTGAGCCATCACTTGCCGAAGGCCATCATGGTCTTCGTCTCCAGCTCTTCCTTGTCGTTGCTCGCGCTGACCCGCCCGCTCGCGATGAAGGAACGTCCGTCCGCGTAGACGATCTTCGCGTTGTAGAACGAACTCTCGATCTGGGACGTCGACTCCGGGTGCCGGAGCAGCATCTGCGGGGTGCCACCGGTCGGGGCGAGGGTGGCGATCCCGCCGCCCTTGTTGTATCCGGCCTCCACGTAGAGCAGCACATTGCCGCCCTCCATCCGCAGCGGCTTCACGGTCTGCTCGGCCGGGGCCGCGGCCTTCCACTTCGGCTTGCCGGTGTTCAGGTTGAACGCGACGACCTTGTTCGTACGGGCGGTGCCGCTGGAGTCGGGTTCGGTCGACATGTAGAAGGTGTTGGCGTCGGCGGCGACACCGACACAACCGTCCAGCGACTTGCCGAAAATGGCGAACGTGCTGCCGCAGTCGGGGGCGAACTTGTCGCCCTTGTCGCCGACCAGCTGGGAACGGAGCGTGCCGTTCTCCTTGACGGCGAGGATGCTCCACTTCTTCTTCTCGCTCTGGGTCAGCGAGACGACGAGCGGGCTCACCGAGTAGACCCGGTCGATCTCCCAGCCACGGGCCGGCCGGTACGTCCACTTGGGCTTGCCGGTGGTGGGGTCGACCTCCTGGATCTGGTGCTGGGGGTTGTCGATGTCATCGGTGCGGCAGCTGGAGGCGGCAATCAGCTTGGGGCCGCCGGCGAAGGCGAACGGCTGGCAGTTGCCCGCCTGCTTGCCGAACAGTTCCTTGCCGTCGCTGACCCGGAAGGCGTTGGAATTGCCGGTCCGGCCGACCGTGACGGTGTCTGCGCTGATGGCGAGAGAGATGTCCGACATCAGGTCGAAGAGGCCGCTCTTCTTGATCGACTTCTTCCAGCCGGCCTTGCCGGTGTTGAGGTCGATCATCTGGAGGTCCGAGCAGTCCGCCTTGTCGGTGGTGCCGTTCTTGACCCCGATGACGATCTTGCCGTCGGTGGTGGTCTGCGAAGGCGCGGCGCACATGTCGGCGGGCAGCTTCAGCGTCCACTTCTGCTTGCCGTCGGCGGCCGAGTAGCCGGAGACCGCGCGGTACATGCCCTTGACGACGGTGTCGCCGACGACCCAGGGGCCGTACACGTCCGCGCCGTTGCGCGGCAGGTCGACGTCGTTCTTCTGCAGCCAGAGGACCTTCGCCTCGCCCGGCTTGCGCCCGGCGTTGAAGTCGTCATCGGCCGCTCGTCCGTCGCCGTTGCCGTCGCCCTCGTCGACGGAGGGCGAACCGCTCGGCGCCTTACCGTCGTTGCTGGCCTGTGCAACGGGCTTCTTGTCGCCGTCACCGCCGCTGGTCGCGAGGAAGACGCCACCGGCGATGACGATCGCGGCGGCGACCGCGGCACCGATGATCACTGCGGGCTTGCCCTTGAAGGGGTTGCCACCGCCCGTACCGCCGGGAACCGGGGCGCCGGGGTACTGCTGCTGCGGGTAGCCGTAACCGGGCGGCGGCTGCTGGCCGTACGGTCCGGGCTGCTGACCGTAGGGGCCCGGCTGTTGGGCGTACGGTCCGGGCTGCTGGGCGTACGGGCCCGGCTGGTTGTACGGACTGGGCTGCTGCGGGTAGCCGTAACCGGGGGGCTGTCCCGGCGCCTGCGGGTAGCCGTAACCCGGCTGGGCGGGCGGCGGCGTCGGCGGCGCTGCCGGCATCTGCGGCGGCTGGGCCGGCGGCTGACTCTGCGGCGGCTGCCCGGGCGCCGCCCGCTGAGGACTCCCCTGCGGCGGCTCCTGTGGAGCGCCGAAGCCTCCCTGCGGCGGTTGCTGGCTGGGCGGCTGGGTCATCAGCACGTCCCCCTTCGTGCGGTCCGGTGCCCGTTCCGGTCTCCCCCGCGATTCCGCTGGGCTGAATTCCCCTCGGAAAGGAGCGAATCGGGCATGGGTTCCGCGGCGTTACGACAGTCGAGCGGGGCTTCTTTGTACCACCCGCAGCACGTCGAACACCGGGTCGGTCGCTCCCCTGTTCCCAAGGGAGAACCGGCCCGTGATGCCGCCGTTACGCGGCCGATTCAACTCCTCGCGGACGGCTGCCGGTTCGGCCGGCGGGTGACGGCTGTTGCGGACACCCGCGCCTGTACACCCGCACCGAACACACCGGCCGCATCAGGCGTCTTCGGCCAGCTCCAGCCAGCGCATCTCCAACTCGTCGCGTTCCGCCACCAGTTCCCGCAGTTCCGCGTCGAGCTTCGCCACCTTCTCGAAGTCCGTGGCGTTGTCGGCGATCTGCGCGTGCAGGGTCGTCTCCCTGCTCGACATCTTGTCGAGCTGCCGCTCGATCTTCTGCAGTTCCTTCTTGGCGGCGCGGGCGGCCTGGGGCGAGACCGCGGCGGCGGCCGGGGTCTCCTTCGCCGCGGTGGGTGCCGAGGCGGGCACGGCCGCCTCCTCCATCCGTCGCCTGCGCTCGATGTACTCGTCGATGCCGCGCGGCAGCATCCGCAGCGCGGCGTCACCGAGCAGCGCCATCACCCGGTCCGTGGTCCGCTCGATGAAGAACCGGTCGTGGGAGATCACGATCATCGATCCCGGCCAGCCGTCGAGGAGGTCCTCCAGCTGGGTCAGGGTCTCGATGTCGAGGTCGTTGGTGGGCTCGTCGAGGAAGAGGACGTTCGGCTCGTCCATCAGCAGTCGCAGGATCTGCAGCCGGCGCCGCTCACCGCCCGACAGGTCGCCGACGGGGGTCCACTGCTTCTCCTTCGAGAAGCCGAACTGCTCGCAGAGCTGGCCCGCGGTCATCTCCCGGCCCTTGCCGAGGTCGACCCGGTCGCGCACCTGCTGCACGGCCTCCAGCACCCGCAGGTTCGGGTTGAGCTCGGTGACCTCCTGGGAGAGGTAGGCGAGCTTGACGGTCTTGCCGACGACGATCTTCCCGGCCGCGGGCTGCGCCTCACCCTGGGTGCGGGCTGCCTCGGCGAGCGCCCGCAGCAGCGAGGTCTTGCCCGCGCCGTTGATCCCGATCAGGCCGATCCGGTCGCCGGGGCCGAGGTGCCAGGTGAGGTGGGTGAGCAGCGTCTTGGGTCCGGCCTGGACGGTCACGTTCTCCAGGTCGAAGACGGTCTTGCCCAGCCGGGCGTTGGCGAACTTCATCAGCTCGCTGGTGTCGCGCGGCGGCGGCACATCGGCGATCAGCTCGTTGGCCGCCTCGATGCGGTAGCGCGGCTTCGACGTGCGGGCGGGGGCGCCGCGCCGCAGCCAGGCCAGCTCCTTGCGCATCAGGTTCTGCCGCTTGGACTCCTCGGTCGCGGCGATCCGCTCCCGCTCGGCCCGGGCGAACACGTAGTCGCTGTAGCCGCCCTCGTACTCGTGGACCGTGCCGCGCTGGACGTCCCACATGCGCGTACAGACCTGGTCGAGGAACCACCGGTCGTGGGTGACGCAGACCAGCGCCGAGCGCCGGCTCTGCAGGTGCCGGGCCAGCCAGGAGATGCCCTCGACGTCGAGGTGGTTGGTCGGCTCGTCGAGGACGATCAGGTCCTGTTCGGCGATGAGCAGTTTGGCGAGCGCGATCCGGCGCCGCTCGCCGCCGGAGAGCGGGGCGATGACGGTGTCCAGGCCGTGCTCGAAGCCGGGCAGGTCCAGCCCGCCGAAGAGCCCGGTCAGCACGTCACGGATCTTGGCGTTGCCCGCCCACTCGTGGTCGGCGAGATCGCCGATGACCTCGTGGCGGACCGTCGCCTTCGGGTCGAGCGAATCGTGCTGCGTGAGGACACCGAGACGCAGGCCACCGTTGTGGGTGACGCGGCCGGTGTCCGCCTCCTCCAGCTTGGCGAGCATCCGGATGAGGGTCGTCTTGCCGTCGCCGTTACGGCCGACGACACCGATCCGGTCCCCCTCGGACACACCGAGGGACACACCGTCGAGCAGGGCACGGGTGCCGTACACCTTGCTGACCTGCTCGACATTGACCAGATTGACGGCCATTTCACTCCTGACTGGGGGATCGATCGACCTCCCAGGGTAATCGCCACGCGAGTGGGTTAGCGTGCGGCGATCGATCAAGGGCGGGGACAGGGGACTTCCATGGTGCGCAATGCGGTGCGGGGCACGGTCACGGCCGTGCTGGCGGTGGTGTCGGTGGCGGTGACCGGCTGCTCGTCGGCCGCCCCGGACGACGGCGGAAACGGCCGGAAGACGGCGTCGAAGCCGAGGTCCGCGGCACAGAGCGCGGTCAAGGGCGGCAGCATCGGAGGCTCCGGTTCGGCCTGCGCGCTGCCCGTCGCCTTCGACCTCGCGGCCTCCTGGAAGCCGGAGGCCGTACAGCTTCGGTGAGGACGACGCGCTGAGCGAACTGGGCAAGCAGGGCCCGGTCACGCTCGTCTGCGAGATCGACGCGAAGCCCGCCGGGAACATCGGCTTCCTGCGGGTGTGGACCGGCGAGCGTACCGACCGCACCCCGCGCCAGGTCCTGGAGGCGTTCCTGGCCGCCGAGCCGAACGCCGGCAAGGCCACCTACACCGAGGTGAAGGCCGGCTCCCTGACCGCGGCCGAGGTCGGCTACACCGTCAGCGGCGAGCTGCTGGACGAGCCGAAGAAGGTGCGGGCCTTCGCCGTCTCCACCCCGAGCGGACCGGTCGTGGTGCACCTCGGCGGGCTGGACTCGCAGGAGCACGAGGAGATGCGGCGTACGAGCTCGCGAAGAAGAGCGTGCGGCTCGGCTGAGGCGGGCGTGGGCCCAGCGGGACGAGCGCGAACCGGTCAGCGGCGCCCGCGGTCGGTTCGGCCGCCGCCGTCCCGCCCGTTCCACCAGCAGCCAGCCGCCCAGCGCCATCGCGACGGCCGCCGGGGCGCTGACCCGTACGGCGACCAGCATCGCCGTACGCCCTTCCAGCAGCCCGCCGAACCCGACCATCGACACCCCGAGCACCCCGAACAGGCAGAGCGTCACACCGAGCACGGACACCGGCCCGGATCCCGTCCCCGGCACCGCGGGGACCGGCCGCTCGACCATGCGGAAGACGGCGACCAGCCCCGCCGTGACGGCTGTCGCCGCCGCGATCCGCACCGGCACCTGCGCCCACCAGGCACCGGTCGCCGGCTCGGGCAGCGGGACGTCCAGGGCGAGCATCGCCCCGTACACCCCGAGCATCGCGGTGAGGTGCCAGAGGAACGCGGTCATCGCCACCCCGTTCGCCGCGACGACACCGCGCCACACCCGCGGGCGGGCGACCAGCCGGGCACCGGGGCCGCGCAGCAGCTCGACCGCGCCGACCAGCCACAGGCCGTGGCAGAGCAGGGCGAGCGTCGGCGGTGCCATGTTGCTGATCTTCTCGCCGGGCATCCCGACCATGGAGAGCGGATACGGGCCGAACGCGACCAGCGCGGCCGCGGCGGCCAGGCCCGGGCCGGCCGGCAGCGCGGGGCGGCGGATGCGGCCGTCGGCGCGCAGGAAGCCCAGCTGGTGCACGGCGAGCCAGACGAACGCGAAGTTGAGGAACGCGACGTACGGGACACCGGCGGCGAACCGCAGGACGTCGACCGCGACCGCCGCCGCGGCGAGCCCGGCGAAGGCGCCCCAGCCGTACCGGTCGTGCAGCTTCAGCAACGGCGGGGTGAACGCCACCATGGCGAGATAGATCCCGATGAACCAGAGCGGCTGGGCCACCAGCCGCAGCGTGACCCCGGTCAGCCCGCCGCCCCCGCCGAGCAGCTGGACGATCAGCGCGGCCGTCCCCCAGACCAGGATGAAGACCATGGTGGGGCGCAGCAGCCGCTGCAGTCTGGCCCGGAGAAAGGCCGAGTAGACGGAGTCCGTCGAGCCGGCGGGCTGCTTGCGGCAGAGGGAGCGGTACGACAGGGCGTGCGAGAAGCCGCCGACGAAGAAGAAGAAGAAGAAGAAGAAGAAGAAGAAGAACACCGGCATGATCTGGAGCGCCCAGGTCAGCAGCTGGAGACCGGGGACCACGGCGAGGAGGTTGCCGACACCGTCGGTGGTGACGGCGGCCATCAGCCAGTGCCCGAGGACGACCGTCCCGAGCGAGGCGACGCGCAGCAGGTCGATGTAACGGTCCCGGGTGGCTGGGGTGGCCCCGGCCAGTTCACGAACGCTTGATCCCATACGGGTACGGTCGCGCCTGACGCCCCGGGGGCGGCAGCGCGACCGTACTCACTTCCCGTCTGAGTACCCGCGGTCAGACGATCGTGGCACCCGGTGCCGGGGACACCGCGACCCGCGCGGTCCGGCAGGTTCCCGACGCCAGCAGCGTGTCCGCGACCTCGCGCGCCGCCTCCGCGTCCGCCGCCAGGAACGCGGTGGTCGGCCCGGAGCCCGAGACCAGCGCGGCCAGGGCGCCCGCCCCGGTGCCCGCGGCGAGGGTGCCGGCGAGCGAGGGCCGCAGGGAGAGCGCGGCAGGCTGCAGGTCGTTGGAGAGGGCCTTCGCGAGCGCATCGGTGCTGCCGGAGCCCAGGGCGTCGAGGATCGCCGGGGAGGCTTCCGGTGCGGGGACGTCGGTGCCCGCGGTGAGCCGGTCGAACTCCCCGTAGACAGCCGGGGTGGAGAGCCCGCCGTCGGCGACCGCGAACACCCAGTGGAACGTGCCACCGACGTCGATCGGAGAGAGCTGCTCGCCGCGGCCGGTACCGAGGGCGGCGCCGCCGACCAGGGAGAACGGCACATCGCTGCCGAGCTCCGCGCAGATGGCGAGCAGCTCGTCCCGGGTGGCACCGGTGGCCCAGAGGGCGTCGCAGGCCACCAGGGCGGCCGCGCCGTCGGCGCTGCCGCCCGCCATGCCGCCCGCGACGGGGATGTCCTTGGAGATGTGAATGTGCACGGCGGGGGTGATGCCGTGGCGTTCGGCGAGCGCGATCGCGGCGCGGGCGGCGAGGTTGCCGGTGTCCAGCGGGACCTGGGCGGCGTCCGGGCCCGAGCAGGTGACGGTCAGCGCGTCGGCGGGGGTGACGGTGACTTCGTCGTAGAGGCCGACAGCGAGGAAGACGTTCGCCAGGTCGTGGAAGCCGTCGGGGCGCGGGGCGCCGACGGCGAGCTGCACATTGACCTTGGCGGGGACGCGAACGGTGATGCTCACTCGCCGCTCCCGGTGGACTCGTTCCCGTGGGACGTGTCCCCGGCGGGCTCGTCCGCGACGGGCTTGCTCTTGCTCGGCTTGTTCGCCGCCGCCTCGTCCACCGCCGGCTTGTTCTCGGCGATGGCCGCGAACTCCTCGACCGTCAGTGCTTCACCCCGCGTCTTCGGCGAGATCCCGGCCGCGACCAGGGCCGCCTCGGCGGCGGGCGCGGAGCCCGCCCAGCCGGACAGCGCCGCCCGCAGCGTTTTGCGGCGCTGGGCGAACGCCGCGTCGACGACCGCGAAGACCTCGGCCCGGCTCGCGGTCGTCGCGATCGGCTCGGTGCGCCGGACCAGCGACACCAGACCGGAGTCGACGTTCGGGGCGGGCCAGAACACCGTGCGGCCGATGGACCCGGCCCGCTTGACGTGCGCGTACCAGTTGGCCTTCACCGACGGCACGCCGTAGACCTTGTTGCCCGGCCGGGCGGCCAGCCGGTCGGCAACCTCGGCCTGCACCATGACCAGGGTCCGCTCGATGGTCGGGAACCGCTCCAGCATCGTCAGCAGGACCGGCACGGCCACGTTGTACGGCAGGTTGGCGACCAGGGCGGTGGGCGGCGGGCCGGGCAGCTCCGTGACCAGCATCGCGTCGGAATGGACCAGCGAGAACCGGTCGGCGCGGCCCGGCATCCGGGCCGCGACGGTGGCCGGCAGCGCCGCCGCCAGCACATCGTCGATCTCGACGGCGACGACACGGTCCGCCGCCTCCAGCAGCGCCAGGGTCAGCGAGCCCAGACCGGGTCCGATCTCGACCACCACGTCGTCCGGACGGACCTCCGCGGTCCGTACGATCCTGCGGACCGTGTTGGCGTCGATGACGAAGTTCTGGCCGCGCTGCTTCGTGGGGCGTACCCCCAGCTTCGCGGCCAGCTCGCGGATGTCTGCGGGGCCCAGGAGGGCGTCGGGCTCTGTGGTGCTCACCCGGTAAGCCTACGGCCGCAGTGCGGCCACGGGCTCGCCCCCCGTTGCAGGTACAGCTTCTTCGCCCGGTACGTCTGCTCGGACGCCGGGGCGTCCTGCGGGCGCCCGCTGCCGCCGAGGGAGCGCCAGGTCTGCGTGTCGAACTGGTACAGCCCGCCGTACGTGCCGCTGGTGTCGACCGCGTCGGGCCGGCCGCCGGACTCGCAGGCCGCGAGCGCGGCCCAGTTGAGCCCGTCCGCGCCCGCCACGGACTGCGGGCGGGCCCTGGTGCCGACCTTCACGATCCGGTCGACCGGCGTACGGACGACTTCGGCGTCCAGCGCCCGTGGCCGCTGCCGGACGCCGTTGACGGTCCGCACCGCGTACGTGATCCGGCGGGCGCCCGGTCTGCCCTCGCGCTCGACCACCTCCGTACCGGCGAAGAGCGAATCGTCCTCGGAACGTTGTTCGGCGTACGGAATGGGCTCTTCGCGCACCTCGCGGGAATCGGTGATCCGCATCACGGAGACCGTCTGGCCGTCGCGCGGGAAGCTGTGCGGGTCCGCGGAGGTGGTGTCCTCGCCGTGCAGGGTGATGCCCGCCTCGGCGACGGCCTCGCGGACGGTCGCGGCATTGGTGCGGACGGTGTGCTCCCGGCCGTCGGCCATGAAGGTCACGGTGCGTTCGGTACGGACGTCCAGGGCGAGCCCGGTGCGTCCGATCGAGGAGGAGCGGGCGGCGGAGAGGTACGCCCCCTCGGCGCGTACCCCGAGCTGGCGCAGGGCGCCGTCGACCGTGCCTGCGGTGGTCCACACCCGGCGTCGCACCCCGTCGAGGGTGAGGGTCACCGGGCGTCCGTGGCGGACGGTGATCTCGTCGCCGTTGTCGAGGTCGCCGGTGGGGGCCGGGGTGACGACGTCGTGGGTGCCGACGATGATGCCCTCGTCGCCGAGGAGTTCGTCGATGTCGTCGGCGAAGGTGTGCAGGGTGCGCGGCTGCCCGTCGACGGTGAGCTTCACCGCCTTGTCGTGGGCGACGAACGCGGTGGTGCCGCCGGCCAGAAAGGCGACGACCAGAGCCTGCGGGACAAGGCGGCGCAGGTTCTCCGGACGGACCGCGGCCTTGCGGCGGCGCGCGGCCCGCCGTGCATCCGCCCGGCCCCCGGTGCGGGGGCCTTGCGGCGGCGCGGGTGTGTCGACCACGGTCGGATCGTGGACCGGCCAGGGGGCGACGAGCGTCTGCTCCTCGTGGAGCGACAGGGGCGCGGGGATGGCCGGCGGTGTCGCCACCGCCGCACCTCCCGCATGTCCCCTGCCCGGTGCCGCACGGTGACTGCCCTGTGCATTGATCACGACGCTCCAGAAGGTCCGTTCGTCCCGGTCGCCCGATGGGCCTCCGGGACGATAGTGGAGCTTCGGTCACTCTCCAAAGCGGCGCGACTACACACCGTCGCGGCGTGATCCGTCAGTAATCGAACGCGCGAGCCGTGTTGTCGTTGATCGCCGATGCCAGGGTGTCCTCGTCGAGCCCCTTCACCTCCGCCATGGCACGGAGCGTGACGGGAATGAGGTACGGCGCGTTGGGCCGTCCGCGGTACGGAGCCGGGGTGAGGAACGGCGCGTCCGTCTCGACCAGGACCAGTTCGATCGGCGCGACGGCCAGCGCGTCCCGCAGCGGCTGGGCGTTCTTGAACGTCACGTTGCCCGCGAAGGACATGAAGTACCCGGCGTCCGCGCAGATCCGGGCCATCTCGGCGTCACCGGAGTAGCAGTGGAACACGGTCCGTTCGGGGGCGCCCGCGTCGGCGAGGATGCGCAGCACATCGGCGTGCGCCTCGCGGTCGTGGATGACGAGCGCCTTGCCGTGCCGTTTGGCGATCTCGATATGGGCCCGGAAGGACTCCTCCTGGGCGGCGATGCCCTCGGGGCCCGTACGGAAGTGGTCGAGGCCGGTCTCGCCGACGCCGCGCACCCGGTCGAGGGCGGCCAGCTTGTCGATCTCGGCGAGCGCCTCGTCGAGGGCCGCCTTCCCGCCCGGCTCCCGCGCCCCCTGGTCGCCGTGCACGATGCGCGGCGCCTCGTTGGGGTGCAGGGCCACCGCCGCGTACACACCCGCGTGCGCGGCCGCGGTCTCGGCGGCCCAGCGCGAGCCCCGCACGTCGCAGCCCACCTGGATCACGGTGGTGACGTTGACCGCCGCGGCCCTGGCCAGGCCCTCCTCGACGGTGGCGTCCTGCATGTCCAGATGGGTGTGCGAATCGGCGACCGGTACCCGCAGGGGTTCGGGCAGCGGCGGGGCTTCCGTACGGCTCATGCCACGATCGTACGAGGACCGTGGCGCCGCTCTCACTTGCGGTGGAAGGGGTGCAGCAGGTCGGAGAGATGCCAGTGGTGCTCCGCGGCCGTCGGGGCGGCTGCGGACGCGGCGACCGCCTTGCGTTCGCGGGCGTCATCGCCCTCGGTGTGTCCGGTGTCCTCGCTGGGCCCGACGGTCTCGTACTGCGACTCGAGCAGGTGCTGCACGGTCGAGACCCGGCCGGACCGCATGATCCGGACCACATGGCCGCCGCAGTTCGTGCAGGTGGGCCTGGACAGGGGTGACGGGACCCGCTCCCCGTCCGCCTTGTAGATGACGAAGTCGTTATTGGAACCGTCGACGTGGTGCTCAATCTGGTAGGCCTGTTCCCAGCCGTATCCGCACCTCATGCAGGCGAAGGCGTACGCCTCATGCACGGTGGTTGCTGCGATCTCGCTCATGCCTGCTCCTCTTGTCCGCCGGACAAGCACTCCGGAGAATGCGTCCCTGATTCAGTGGACGCCTTTACCGGCGGGAGCGCACCATGCCCTGTCGAGTATTGGAGCGGTCTTGGGCTTCTCGTGGCAAAAGGGGGCACATGCGCGGCTCGCGCTTTGCCTTTTACGATAGTCCTTTGCCATCCACAGGGCCGGTCTTCGACGCGTTCTTTGCCGCGACGACCGCATCGAAGACGTCGCGTTTGGGCAGCCCCGCGGCCGCGGCGACAGCGGCGATCGCCTCCTTGCGGCGCTCCCCCGCCTCCTCGCGCACCTGCACCCTGCGGACCAGCTCGGCGGCGTCCAGCTCCTCGGCCACGTCCGCCGCGCCCTCGACGACGACGGTGATCTCGCCGCGTACTCCTTCGGCCGCCCAGACCGCCAGTTCGGCCAGCGGGCCGCGCTTCACTTCCTCATACGTCTTGGTCAGCTCCCGGCACACGGCGGCCCTGCGGTCGCCGCCGAACACCTCGGCCATCGCGGCGAGGGTGTCGTCGAGCCGGTGCGGGGCCTCGAAGAAGACCATGGTGCGGCGCTCGTCGGCGACCTCGCGGAGCCGGCCGAGCCGTTCGCCCGCCTTGCGCGGCAGGAAGCCTTCGAAGCAGAACCGGTCGACGGGCAGGCCGGACAGGGCGAGCGCGGTGAGCACGGCGGACGGGCCGGGGACCGCGGTGACCTTGATGCCCTTCTCCACGGCTGCGGCGACGAGCCGGTAGCCGGGGTCGGAGACGGACGGCATCCCGGCGTCCGTGACGAGCAGGACCCGGGCGCCACCGGTCAGCGCCTCGACGAGTTCGGGCGTACGCGCCGACTCGTTGCCCTCGAAGTAGGAGACGACACGCCCCGTGGTGTGGATGCCGAGCGCCTGTGTCAGCCGGCGCAGCCGGCGGGTGTCCTCGGCGGCGACGACGTCCGCCGTCTCCAGTTCTGCGGCGAGGCGTGGCGGGGCGTCCGCCACATCGCCGATGGGGGTCCCTGCGAGTACCAGCGTTCCAGTCGTTCCAGTCACATCAGCCATCCTCCCAGCACGGGCGAGAGCAGTCGCACAGATGCGTTCCCTACGATGGCGCGGTGACGAGTACTGCGCCCGAAGCCCAGCAGGGTCAAGACGCCGGGGAACACCACGGTGAAGAGCCGCCTTCCTGGCAGCAGCGGCTGCGCCGCTTCGGCCATTCGACGCGGCCCGATATCGGGCTGCGGGAACGGCTGGTCCCGCCGTACACCCGGCCGGGACCGCAGCTGTGGGCGGTGCTGGGGGTGTCGCCGCCGACCGCCGAGCGGCTGGCGCGGTGGTCGGCCTGGGGCGGTCCGCTGCTGGTGACGCTGGTCGCGGGGGTGCTCCGGTTCTGGCATCTGGGCAGCCCGAAGGCGGTGATATTCGATGAGACGTACTACGCCAAGGACTCCTGGGCGCTGATCAAGCAGGGGTACGAGGGGTCCTGGCCGAAGGACGTCGACAAGTCGATCCTGGCCGATCCTTCGCTGGTGACGGTGCCGACGGCGCCCGGCTATGTGGTGCATCCGCCGGTCGGCAAGTGGATCATCGGGTTCGGGGAGCAGCTCTTCGGGTTCACACCGTTCGGCTGGCGGTTCATGGTGGCGGTGCTCGGCACACTGTCGGTGCTGATGCTCTGCCGGATCGGGCGGCGGCTGTTCCGCTCGACGTTCCTGGGGTGTCTGGCGGGCGCGCTGCTCGCCGTCGACGGACTGCATTTCGTGATGAGCCGCACGGCGCTGCTCGACCTGGTGCTGATGTTCTTCGTCATGGCGGCGTTCGGCTGTCTGCTGATCGACCGGGACTGGGCGCGGCGCAGGCTCGCCGCGGCGCTGCCGGTCGACGCGGAGGGGGTGCTGCGCCCGGACGCGCGGATCGCCCGGACGCTGCGGCTGGGGTGGCGGCCGTGGCGGATCGCGGCGGGGCTCTCGCTGGGGCTGGCGTTCGGCACGAAGTGGAACGGCCTGTACATCCTGGTCGCGTTCGGTCTGATGACGGTGATGTGGGACGTCGGTGCGCGCCGGACGGCAGGTGCGGTCCAGCCGTACCGGGCGGTGATCCTGCGGGATCTGGTGCCCGCGTTCGTCTCGACGGTGCCGGTCGCGATCCTGACGTACGTCGCTTCGTGGACCGGCTGGATCATCAGGAACGATCCCGACCACCGCGGCTACTACCGGGACTGGGCCACCACCGACGGCAGGGGCGGCAGCTGGACCTGGCTTCCGGACTGGCTGCGCAGCCTGTGGCATTACGAGTACCAGGTCTTTGAGTTCCATGTGAACCTGACGTCCGGCCACACCTACCAGTCGAACCCCTGGAGCTGGATCGTCCTGGGCCGCCCCGTCTCGTACTTCTACGAGGAGCAGAACGGCTGCACGGTCTCGGAGACCGGCAAGTGCGCCCGTGAGGTGCTGGCGATCGGCACACCGCTGCTGTGGTGGGCCGCGTGCTTCGCCCTGGTGTACGTCCTGTGGCGGTGGCTCTTCCGGCGCGACTGGCGGGCGGGCGCGATCGCCTGCGGTGTGGCGGCGGGCTGGCTGCCGTGGTTCCTCTACCAGGAACGGACGATCTTCCTCTTCTACGCGGTCGTGTTCGTGCCGTTCCTCTGCCTCGCGGTGACGATGATGATCGGCGCAATGATCGGGCCCGCGGCGGGCACCGGGGCCAGGCGGGAAGTGGGCCTGGTGGCGGGCGATTCGTCCGGCGAACGGCGGCGGACATTGGGGGCAGTCGCGGTCGGCGTACTCGTCCTGCTGATCATCTGGAATTTCATCTATTTCTGGCCGCTGTATACAGGCATGTCCCTTCCGGAGAATTCCTGGCGCAACCGTATGTGGCTGGATACCTGGATTTAGCTGTGCGGGAGCACTAAGAGGGCGTGGCCGGCGGCCACGCCCTCTTAGTTGACCGGCGTTCCCCGTGTTGCAGTCGTCATCGACGTCATGCGCGCCTTCACCGTGGCTGCCTGGGCCTTCTCGGAAGAGTCTCTAACGGTGCTCCGTCCCGTTACGGTGCCTGACATCCCGTCCAGTATCCGCTGACCTGCTGGAACTTTGGACTTTCAGGCGGCAGAGCTCACCCGATCAGGGCGGGCTCTGCCGCCCGCGCCATTCGCATGGAGTCGAGCCTAAGGGCTGTCCCGTAAAGCCGATCGACGCCGAGCTGGATGCTCTCAGCGTTGCCCGTTCGGCGGTCCTGCCAGGCGGATAGGGTCTGAGGCTCAACCCGACGGCGGAGGACTCTCCTATGGTGACGTATGACCAGCTCGCCGGATGGGCCGGCGGGCATGTCACGCGAGCTGATCCCGCGGTTGTGTCCAGCTGGCGGATCCCTGAGAGCATGAAGGTCCTGCTGGTCGAGGTCGGTGTTCCCGTGACCCCACGCGTGATCGAGGAAGTCGCGTTTCAGGGTGAGGCGGAACCCGTCCTGGAAACGTCATCAGGTACCGCGCTCTACCACCTGACAAATCACAGCGACCGCGACTTTCCGGCCGAGCAGCCGTCATCGTTCGGCGTCGAACCAGGTAGCGGTGTCGTCTACTTCGTCATGCCGACCGGAGAGGCCTGGTTCGCTAACACCTCCATCGAGCTGTGGCTGCGCACGCTGCATTGTTACGGCCGCCACGTCACCGCCTCGCAGCTCCTCAGCGAGCCGGACGAACCAGACCAGTGTCTGTCTGAGGACGACGAAGAGAGGGCTCTCGCGGAGCTGGCCGGACTTGCCGAGAGGCTAAAGGACATCGATCCAGCATCTTTCGAGGGCTACATCGGGTTCATCTGGCCGGAGCACCTCGACCGCTGGCTCTGCTAAAGGCTTGTCCCGTTAAGCAGGCCGTAGGTCTGTCGCTGGATACTGGTACTACAGCAGCAGATCTTGTGACGGTTGATCGGTGCTGTCGTTGAGTGGTCATGCTGGTGGATGTGACGGAGGAGCATCTCAGCCTGTGGGCT